>CAYOGU010000074.1:0-8395 GCA_964403345.1 uncultured Syntrophus sp.
TTCGACAACGCGCTGGACATGGCCACCGGCCACTACGCCAGCGCGGACTACATGCGCGACGAGGACGCCGACACCGACAGCGCCACGGGGCTGTTCCAGGCCGCAACCCATGCCGACAAGATCGCCTTCGCCTGGAATTCGGTCGTCGAGTCGATCGACGGTCTGGACCTCGTCCAGGGTGTGCGGCTCCGGGACGTCAAGACCGGCCAGATGCGCGATCTGGCCGTGAGTGGCCTGTTCGTATTCGTCGGCCTTACCCCCAACACGGCCCCCTTCCAGGGTGTACTGGCGCTGGATGCGGGCGGCTACATCCAGGTCGATGCGAACATGCAGACCTCGGCGCCTGGTGTGTTTGCCTGCGGGGATTGCACAGCCAAGCGCTTCCGGCAGGTGGTCACGGCCTGCGGCGACGGGGCCACGGCGGCCTTTTCCGCCCAACTCCATGTCGAAGACCTGAAGGGGGAGGCCTACTGATGCAGGACTGGATCCTGGCCTGGCGCCACCTCCCGGCGCAGATGAGCCCGACCCTCCTGGAGATCGGTTCCTTCCAGCTCCGATACTACAGCCTGATGTACCTGGTGGCCTTCGCTTGCACCTATTTCCTCGTCCTCTACCGGATCAAACGGGAAGGCTACCCCTATACGGCGGAGCAGATCCAGGACTACTTTGTCTGGGCGATCCTCGGGGTGATCGTCGGCGGAAGGCTCGGCTACGTCTTTTTCTACAACTTGGACTACTACCTGGCCCATCCCCTGGAGATCCTCTTCCCTTTCCAGTTCTCGGGCGGTTTTCACTTCGTCGGGATCAGCGGGATGTCCTACCACGGCGGCGTCATTGCGGTCCTGATCGCCTCCGTCGTCTTCTGCCGGCGGCGGAAGATCGCCTTCTGGCGCTTCGCGGACCTGATCTGTCCGGCGATCCCGCTCGGCTACACCTTCGGGAGACTCGGCAACTTCATCAACGGCGAGCTCTACGGGCGGGCCACGACGGTCCCCTGGGGGATGGTCTTTCCCCTGGACCCCATGCACCTCCTGCGACACCCTTCCCAGCTCTACGAGGCCTTCTTCGAGGGGGTCGTCCTGTTCGCCGTCCTCTGGGCGGTCCGCAGGAAAAGTCCCTTCGACGGCGCCCTCTTCGCCTGGTATATCATCGGCTATGGGGCGATCCGCTTCGTCATCGAATTCTTTCGGGAGCCGGACGCCCAGCTGGGCCTGGTCCTGGGCCCCTTCAGCATGGGGCAGCTCCTTTGCCTGGCCATGATGGCCGCCGGCGCCTGGCTCTATGCCGTCCGCCGCTTGGCGGTGGCGAAGGCGGGATGACTCGTCCCTGGGCTGTGACGTCTGGGGCGGGTTTTATGCCATCGAGCAGGCTTTCTTGCTGATCTGGACATGTTTCGTCTTTGACCGGTCCCCGGTTTGACTCCGGGATGAAAAGGGGAGGCCTTTATGGGAAAGCAGGTGGTGATCGTCGGGGCCGGGGCGGGCGGCGCCTCAGCAGCCGCCGAGGCCAGGCGCCGGGACCCGGGACTCTCGATCGTCATGATCGAGCAACGCCCCGAAGTCTCCGTGGCTGCCTGACCGATGCCCTATTACATCGGCGATGTAATCCGAGACGAGAAGCAACTGATCGCAAGGACACCGGAGCAGTTCCGGGAGCAAGGGGTCGATGCCCGGACCGATGTCCGCGTGGAGGAAGTTGACGAAAAGGGAAGAACGGTCCGAGTCTCACGCGGGGATCCCGTTCCCTACGATGTCCTGGTTCTGGGGACGGGGACCGTGCCCCTGATGCCGGGGATCCCCGGGGAGGATCGGGAGGGGGTCTTCACCCTCAAGAAGCTGGGGGATGCCCTCCGGATCAAGGCGTGGCTCCGGGAGGTTCCTTGCAAAAAGGCGATCATCGTCGGGGCGGGTTTCATCGGCATGGAGATGGCCGAGGCCCTCCGGAGACTGGGCATCGGGACGCGCATCTGTCACCGCGGGAAGCTCCCCGTGAACCGCTGGGACCCCGAACTGGCGAAGACCGTCCTGGAGGAGCTCGGCCGCCATCAGGTGGAATTCGAGATGGATGTGGAGACCCGGGCCATCGAGGAGGGGCGGGAGCACCGCCTGCGCTTGGTCACGACCCGCGGCGATAGGGAAGCGGATCTGATCCTGCTGGCCGTAGGGGTTCGACCCGACGCGGCGTTGGCCCGGCAGATGGGATTGCCGCTGGGAAAATCGGGAGCGATCCAGGTCGACTTCTCCATGCGGACCTCCCGGGAAGGCGTCTACGCCGTGGGCGACTGCGCCGAATCCTTCCACCGGGTGAGCGGCCGCTGGGTCAACGTTCCCCTGGGAGACATCGCAAACAAGCAGGGCCGCGTGGCCGGGGCGAACATCGGCGGCGGGGCGCTGCACTTTCCGGGGATCGTGGGGGCGCAGTGCTTCAAGGCCTTCGACCTCGAGATGGCGGCGACGGGGCTGGACGAACGGGAGGCGACGGAAGCGGGCTTTCACCCGGCCAGCACCCTGATCTGGGGCAACGCCATCGCCGGGTCGATGCCGGGAAACAGCCGGCTGGGGCTCAAGCTCGTTGCCGATCGGGCGACGGGTCGGCTCCTCGGGGCTCAGGCTGTCGGGAAGATAGGGGCGGTGAGCCGGATCAATACCCTCTCGGCGGCCCTTTGGGCGGGGCTCACCCTCGACGACGCCGGATGGCTCGATCTGGCCTATGCCCCGCCGGTGGGAGGCGCCTGGGATCCCATCCACATTGCCGCCCAGGCCCTCCGTCGGTCCATCTGATGCGGAGGAACGGCAGGCAAGGGGAATCGTGGCGACGGTCCCTGAATGCGGATCGGGTTTCACCACAGAGGTGAAATGAAGAAAGGGGGGACACCGATGACAAACAGAGGCTTGGGCGGTTTGGGATGGATTCTGTTGGCGGTGCTTCTGATGCCGTTGTGGGGTTCCCCCGCGGCGGCGGACGAGAAGGCGTTGCTCGCGGCCATCGACGAGCAGGCGGGAAACTGCCGGATCGTTTCACAGAAGATCTACGATTGGAAGGAACTGGGCCAGCAGGAGGTTAAGAGCTCGCAACTGCTCATGGAAGAGTTCCGCAAGCTCGGCTTCAAGGTGACGGGCGATCTCAAGGTCCCGGACGATCTCATCAAGGGAGGCGTGGCCAAGACGGCCTTTCGCGCAGAAATGGCCGGCAAGGGGCCCGGTTCGACGATCACGATCATGCTGGAGTTACGATGCCTTGCCCAACGGGCATTCCTGTGGACACAACCTCATCGCAACCTCCGGCCTGCTGGCCGCGGCGGGCCTGGCGAAACAGATGAAGGAGACGCCGGGGCGGCTGGTCGTCGTCGGCACGCCCGACGAGGAGAGAGGGTCGCTCGGCGGCGGCAAGATCGCCCTTCTGGAGGGGGGACATTTCCAGGGTTCCGACGTGGTCCTCATCACTCACCCGGGCGATTCCTGGAGCACGGACCAGCGGTTTCTGGCCATGAAGCGGGCGATGTTTTACTTCAAGGGCAAATCCGCCCATGCCGCCTCGGCGCCGCACCAGGGCGTCAACGCCCTGAGGGCGGCGATTCTGACCTTTAACGCCGTGGACATGCTGCGGGAACACCTCCGGCAGGACGTGCGCATTCACGGGATCATCGTGAAAGGGGGCGATCGCGTCAACGTCGTTCCGGAGTTTGCCCAGGCCGAGTTCGCCGCCCGTGCCCTGGATACGGCCACGATGGAGAACGCCTACGCCAAGATGGTCAACTGCGCCAGGGCGGCGGAGATGGCCACGGGGGCCAAACTGGAGTTCAAGGAGCCGCGGTCGGCCCTGAAGGCGCCCATCGCCGTGGCTCCCCTGACGGCGCTGATGCTGTCCAAGATGAGGACGATGGGTATCGCGGAAAAGGATCTGAAAGACAAGGACGATTTCGGCTCGTCCGATCTGGGGAACGTGGCCCACGCCTATCCGACCTTCAACCTGACGTTCAAGATCGCTCCGGGCGGGACGGCCGGGCATTCCGATGCGATGCGGGAAGCGGCCGGCACGCAGGAGGGATGGACGGCGACGGTGAAGGCGGGCAAGATCGTGGCTCTGACCGCTTACGAGCTTCTCATGAACCCGGCCAAGGTGAAGGAGATCCAGGAGAGCTTCAAAGAAGCGAAGGCCAGGGAGGGGAAGTGACGATCGGGAAATCCCGGTCGCTGCAGCACGGTTGAACCGTCGGGATAGGGCGGCCGCGGCGTGGGCCTGGGCCGCGGGCGCCTTATCCCGCATCTTAAAAGTCCTTGAAGTTCTCCTTCTCCAAGGGGATCAGTTTCGGGGACGGGCCGCCTTGCCTTTCTTCAGGACGGAGTTCCTTGCAATCGGCGGCTTTTTCACCGCTGGCTTCCCGGGTTTCTGTTCAGCGGGCCTTCTTTCAGGGCCGGTGGGTTCGTGGGATGCCCGGCCGATGTCTGCGGATCCCCCCCCACCTTCGATGATCGTCACCAGCTGTTCCACATTATGCTTCATTTGCAGAGCCTGGGCGTTCATCTCCTCCGAGGCGCTGGCCGACTCCTCGGCATTGGCAGCCGTCTGCTGAACCACCTTGTCCATCTCCGCCACAGCCTTGCCGATCTGTCCGATTCCCTGGGCCTGTTCCGAGGACGCCGCGGCAATCTCATCGATCAACTGGCCGACTTTGTTGGTTATTTCCACATTCTCCTTGAAGGCGTCCTGGGTCTGCTGGGTCAGGTCGCGGCTGTTCCTGACCGTGACGATCGTGTTTTCAATGAGGCTGGAGGTGTTTTTTGCGGCCTCGGCCGCCCGCATGGCCAGGTTCCGCACCTCTCCGGCCACCACCGCGAAGCCCGCACCGGCCTCCCCGGCACGGGCCGCTTCCACGGCCGCGTTGAGCGCCAGCAGGTTGGTCTGGAAGGCGATCTCGTCGATCGTCTTGATGATCTTGCCCGTTTCTTCGCTGGACTTGGTCACTTCCTGAATCGCTGTGACCATGTGATGCATCTGGCTGTCCACTTTATCTACGATCTTCTTGGCTTGCGCGGTCAGGGCTTTCGCCTGGGCGGCGTTGTCGGCGTTTTGCTTGGTCATGGAGGACATCTCCTCCAGAGACGAGGAGGTCTCCTCCAGGGCGGAGGCCTGTTCGGAGGCGCCCTCGGCCAGGGACTGGCTGGCGGAGGCCACCTGCGTGGACGCCGACGCGACCTGCTCGGAGGCGTCGTCGAGATCCTTGGCCACATGCCCGATCGGCCGGGCGATGCCCCTCGCGAAGAACGATACCCCCACGACGGCAACCGCCAGAAAGATAAGCCCGACGATGAAGATAATCCAGGCGAGGTGATAGGCCGGTGCCAGAAATTCGCTTTGGTCCTGAGTGACGCAGACACTCCAGTTGGCCAGGGGCACCGGGGCAAATCCTCCTATTTTCTTCACGCCCTTGAAGGTATAAACCTCCACGCCGGTTTCTCCAGCCAACATGCGGGTGGCCAGACCCTTCATCCCCTCCTCTTCCATGGTCTTTGTGACGAGGATCGCTTCCTTGTTCGGATGGGCAATCACCATGCCGGTTTTATCGACGATGAAGGCATACCCGGTTTTCCCCAGTTTGGTCGCGGAGATCTTGTCCACCAGAAAACCGATGTTGGCGATTGTCGCCACCACCCCGCTCACCTGATTCGCTTTCGAATAGATTGGAGCGGCGAAAGGCAACACAAGATTTCCGGTCGTTTTCGACCTCACGACGGTCCCCACATTGATCTTGCCCTCCTTGGCCCCCTTGAAGTAATCCCGGTCCGACAGATCCACGTTGGTCCGCTTTCCTTCGTCGCCGTCCGCGAACACCTTTCCATTCAAAGCGGTAATATTGATCGTTTCGTAATCGTTGTTGCTTTTCCGCACCATGGTGGTCAGTTCCGCGGTCACCTTGGAATTTTCCGCGGCGTTGGGGGCCCCCTGTGCCTGTTGTTCGGCTATGGCAACGATATTGTCCCGTTGCGCCACCTGGGCGGTGATCTTCATTTCTTCCTGTACGGCCAGGTTGGCCATTTGTGCAAGCCCCTTTGCCACCTCCATCGACTGACCCTCCGATACGTCTTGCAGCGCGTTGACTGCCCGGTATACGGCAAAACCGCCGACCACCAACAGGGGCAAGAGCACGACGATGATGCCACCCAAAATCATCTTGAAACGCAAAGACCGCTTCTTCATACGACCTCCTTACTTTTCGACTTCCAATTTTGAGCCCGGCATCCAAAATTGCTGGGTGCAGTGACCAATACTGGCAAGTTCAGGATAAGCGGTTCGGAACAAGAGTGGCGTTCGAGTTTCGGTTCACGGACAGGCGAAGGAACGGGGAAGAGGGATATGAGGATTGATTGATAATTAATATATCATATTTTCTGAGATTTTATAGACCCAAACCATTAAAAAACAGAAAAACTTTGGCGATAAGACCCACCCCGGCGGACTCGATTGCGGGCCGTGCCTGCGGGCGGGGGTGAAACCGGGAAGGGGCGAAGGCGGCGCTCTGGAAAAACCGGAGCGCCGCCTTCGGGTATGACACCCCGACGGGCTGTGCCGATGGGTTTTGCCGTCCCCGTCAGATCTTGATGCCCAGGGCCCTGATCAGGTCCGCATAATCCTTGGAGGCCTTCTGGAGGAAGGCAGCCCACTCCTTCGTGCCCAGGTACATGACCGGCTGGTAAACCGAGGCCATGGTCTTTTTGTATTCCGGATCTTCGGTGACCTTCTTCAGGGTCTTGGCGATGAATTCGATGATCTCGGGCGGCGTTCCGTTCGGGACGGCGACACCCGACACAGAGCCCCAGGTGGCCACGTCGATCCCCTGCTCCCTGAGGGTCGGGACCTTGGGCAGGACGGGATTTCGCTTGTCGAGGGCCACGCCGATGGCCTTGAACCGTCCGGCCTTGATGTGCGGCCACACTTCGGAGGTCAGGGCCGCTCCCATGGTCAGGTGACCGCCAGCCAGGGCAGTGGTCGATTCGGCGCCGCCGGAGAAGGGCACGGTCGTGATCTGGATGCCGGTGATCTTGGAGATCGCCCGCATCACGAGGTCGTTGGAGCCGTACGCCGTGGTCACGGAGGCGGTGATCTTGTTTCCCTTCTTGGCGTAGTCGATGAGATCCTTCATCGAATTGATCGGGGACTTCCCGCTCACGCAGACCACGACCGAGTGGATCGAGATACGTGCCACCGGGGTGATGTCCTTCAGGGGGTCGAAGGGCATCTTCTGGAGATGGGGCATGACCAGGTCATGGCCGGCGCCCTGCCCGAAATAGAGGGTGTAGCCGTCGGGCTTGGCGCGGACAACGAACTCCTCGCCCAGCACACCGCCCGCACCGGGCTTGTTGATGATGATCAGCGGCTGGGGGCTGTACTTTGTCCAGTATTTTTCCACGGTCCGGGCCGTCAGGTCGTGGGCGCCACCGGCTGCAAATGGCACGACACCCTGGATCGGTCTGCTCGGATACTTGTCCTGACCGAAACAAGGGCCGGAGATCGTCGTCAAGACCATCGCGCAGACCAGCAACAGGAAGAATTTTCGTATGGTTAACATTTCGGACTTTCCTTTCTTTTCTTTGAATAAGATTCGGTAGAAGTGCCTTCCGTTGGTAAAAAATACGCTCTGTCCGTATGCCATCTCAAGTTAAAAGGCGCCCCCGGTTTACCGGGGGCGCCTTTCTTCTAAGTTAAAGAGACTGACGGCGGGATCAGATCTTGATGTCCAATTCCTTGATCAGATCGCCATAGTCCTTGTAGGCCTTCTGCATGAATGCGGCCCAGTCCTTGGTGTTGAGGTAATCGATCGGCTGTCCGACCTGGGCCATCGTCTTCTTGAAGTCCTTGTCCTCGCAGACCTTCTTGAGGGTCGAGGCAAGGTATTCGACGACTTCGGGCGGTGTGCCGTTCGGGGTGGCGACGCCCTTCACAGAGCCCCAGGTGGAGACGTTGATTCCCTGCTCCTTGAGGGTCGGGATGTCCGGCAGGATGCTGTCACGCTTGTCGAGGGCCACGCCGACCGGCCGGAATCGGCCCGACTTGATGTGCGGCCACACCTCGGAGGGATGCCCACCGCCGATCGTCAGATGCCCGCCTGCCAGGGCGGTAACCGCATCAGCTCCGCCTGTGAAGGGCACGGTGGTGATAGGAACACCGGTCCTCTTGGAGATGGCCCTCATGACCAGGTCCACGGAGCCGGCGGCGGTGGAGACTGCGGCGGTGATCTTGTTCCCCTTCTTGGCCCAGTCAAGGACGTCCTTGAGGGTCTTGAACTGGGACTTGCCGCTGACATTGACCACGATCGAATGGATCGACAGCCTGGCGACGGGCGTGATGTCCTTCAGGGGGTCGAAGGGCATCTTCTGGAGATGGGGCATGACCAGGT
>CAYOGU010000074.1:8495-13330 GCA_964403345.1 uncultured Syntrophus sp.
CATGGCCCGAGCCCTGTCCGATATAGATGGTGTAGCCGTCCGGTTTGGAGCGGACGACGTATTCCTCGCCCAGCACGCCGCCGGCGCCGGGTTTGTTGATGACCGTCAACGGCTGGGGGCTGTACTTCGTCCAGATCTTTTCCACGGTGCGGGCCAAGACATCGCTGGAGCCGCCGGGCGCGAAGGGGACGATGGCTTGGATCGGCTTGGTCGGATACTTCTCGGCGCCGAAGCAGGGACCGCCGACGGCCAGCAGGGCGACCATGGCCAGGACCAGGAACAGGGTAACTTTACGCAGGTGAGTCATGTTGTACCTCCTTCTTGGTTAAGTCAAAACGGGTTAATGTTTCCAATAATGACCGATACTCTCTCAAAAAGGTTGCCGGGGCTCCCGGGATCGATGCTGAGAGGCATCTTCCGGCCGCCATGGCGCGGCCCGAGACGAGGATCTCAGGGATGAAGACCGTCCCGGTCTTGAACTCCTCTCCCCATCTGGTTTTCCCCCTGGTTCACGTGACCTGGGCGCCCATGTTCGCGGCAATGGCCTGTTCCATCAGGTTTTTCACCTTGTGGGCGCCGCTGTCCCAGATGGCGGTGTGGATTTCATTGTGCAATGCTTCCACGGTTTCTCCTGGTGCCTTCCCGACGGTTATGGGTTGACAGGGCCGAATTCCCTGGCCATCCTGGCGATCCGCTCCAGGCGGGAAAACTTCATCCCCGGCGGCGCCGTGTCGGCGATGCTGAGGATCAGGTGGTCGCCGGTTCCCATCTGGGCGAAGAGGTCATCCAGGTAGGCCTCGAATTCGTAGTCGCTCATCGAGTTCTCTAGGACCGAAACGGAAGGGATGCCGCCCCAGATGGTGATCCTTCCGGCAAAGGCCTTCCGGATTTCCCTCAGGGTCAGGGAGGTCATCGGCGACGGGCAGATGGAATCGGCGATGTCGATCTTCCCGGCCAGATAGAAGGGCAGGAGCCCCTTGTTTTCGCCGTCTGTATGGTTGAGCAGGAACTTGCCGGCCGCGTGACACTTGTCGGCGGTTGCGGCTACGGTGGGCAGGATGTGCTTTTCAAAGAACGGCGGCCAAGTGATCTGGACGTCGTAGTTGGTTCCTGACTGGATGATGTCTGCGGGGCTGGCGATCGCCGTGTCGATGACTTTCTCGATGTAAGGGGTCATCCGCTTAGCCAGGCGGTTCAACTCCTCGGCATGATCGTAGTACTCGCAGAAGAAAAGGTCGTAGGCCATCAGCTCGTGGAGGATATGGTGCATCGCCGAGGCCCCCTGGTTGGCGGTACCCACGATCAGGGCACGCTCGCTGACCTCCTCCTTGAGGCGGGCGATCCCCCCGTAGTTGGGGTGGACCTCTGCGTGCTCGAAGAGGTAGGCGGTGGCCTCGTAATCCCCGGGGCTCTTGATTGCGTGCTCGCTGACGTGGGAGAGGCTGATCCCGGCCTTTCGCATGGATTCGTCGTAGACGGTTTTGGTCCGGATGTTGCCGAAAGGGGTGAGGTACTCGACCGTGAGGGAGTCCGTGCCGTAGGTGATATTTCGCCGGATGTCGGGGAATTTAGTATGGCAGGGCATGGTGTGGACCCGCCAGATCCCCAGGGCCCGGTCCACCACGTCGAGGGGATCGTCGTAGAGGAAACGGTCTGCCGACACGGTGTGATAGCCCACGTCAAGGTCTTCCGCGATCTGCATCAGCGTCGCCTTCCGGTACTTGTCCGGCAGGGTGCCGTTGTATCGGTTGGCGCTGTACCACAGGTCGAGGCGGGGCACGAAAGGGATGCCGTCCGTCGGGCGTCCCTGCAGGACGGCCAGCATCTTCTCCCGGTAGGTCATCGTTTCTTCAACCTCCCCCTGATGAAGAAGAACACCTGTCCCACGACGAGCAGGACAAAGACGACGATCAGGGTCCCCGAGATCGGGCGGGTCATGAAGATCGTCATGTCGCCCCCGGAGATGAGGAGGGACTGCCTCAGCGACCGCTCGACCATGGGACCCAGGACAAAGGCCAAAGGCAGGGGGGCCGGGTCGAAGTTCAATTTACGCATCCCGTAGCCGACGAAGGCGAAAAAGAGCATCGAATAGACATCGAAGATCTGGTTTTGGATGCTGTAGACGCCGATCGTCGTGAACAGGACGATGACCGGGGCGAGGATTCCATAGGGAACGCGGAGCATCTGCACCCAGAGGCCGACGAGCGGCAGATTCAGGATCAGGAGCATCACGTTGCCCAGGTACATCGAGGCGATGACCCCCCAGAAGACGTCCGGGTGTTCCGAGACCAGGAAGGGCCCCGGCGTGATCCCTTGGATCATGAGGGCCGCGAAGATCATGGCGATCGAGGGGTTCCCCGGGATGCCCAGGGTGAGCAGCGGGATGAAGGACGAGCTCGACGCCGCATTGTTGGCCGATTCCGGACCGGCCACCCCCTCGATCATGCCCTTGCCGAACTCCTCGGGCGCCTTGGAGTACTTCTTCTCGATCGCATAAGAGGTCAACGAGGCGATGACCGCGCTGCCCCCCGGGATGACGCCGACGAAGAACCCGACGATTGACCCCCGGAAGATGGCCCACTTGGAGTCGGCCCAGTCCTTCATCGTCGGCATGATCTTCCCGAGCTTCGAGGTGACCAGCTCCGTCTTCATTTTCGTTTCGAGATTGTAGAGGATCTCGCCGAGGCCGAAGACCCCCATCGCCAGGGTCACGAAGTCGAAACCTCCCTGGAGCCCCACGCTCCCGAAGGTGAAGCGGATCTTTCCCGTGATCGTATCGAGGCCGACCATGGCGAACAGGAGACCAACGCAGATGATGATGAGTCCCTTGACCATCGACCCTCCGGAGAGGAACACGGCCAGCAGCAGGCCCAGCGTCGTCAGGGCGAAGTATTCGGGGGGGCCGAAATCGAGGGCAAAGTCGGCCAGGGGCGGGGCGAAGAAGGTCATCCCGATGACCGAGACCGTTCCGGCGACAAAGGACCCGATCGCCGCGATCGCCAGGGCCGCGCCCGCGCGCCCCTTCTTGGCCATCTGGTAGCCGTCGATGCAGGTGACCACCGAGGCCGCCTCGCCCGGAAGGTTCAGGAGGATGGAGGTCGTGGAGCCGCCGTACATGGAGCCGTAGAAGATGCCCGCCATCATGATGATCGCCGTCACCGGGGATCCGATGACGTAGGTGATCGGCAGGAGCAGGGCGATCGTCGCCGCCGGCCCCAGGCCCGGGAGGACGCCGATGGCCGTGCCGATGAGGGCGCCGAGGAATGCGAACAGGATGTTCGTCCCCGTCAGGGCGATGTCAAATCCGTTGAGAAGACCGCTGAAGATATCCATAGGGGCTCCTTATCTGAGGAAAATTTCCTCGGGGATCGGGACCTTCAGGAACAGGTTGAAGAGCGCGTACATGGCGACGGTCCCGAGGACGGTGATGATGATCGTCTTGAGCCACTTCTCCCGCTCGATGATCTGTTGCCAGGCGATCATGAAGATCACCGTCGAGGTGATGTAGCCGAGGGTCTCCATCGCCAAGGCGTAGATGACCATCAGGACCAGCGAGACGTAGGGCCGGTAAGGCACGCGCTCCTCTTCCGGCGCGTCGCTTTTCCGCTCCTCCTTGGCTTGGAGCGTCACGATCCAGAGGATTCCCAGGAGAGCGAGGCCCGCCCCGCAGAGGAATGGGAGCAGCCCCGCGTCCGGCATATGGATCGTGCCGAGCTGTAGGACCTGCCAGGCATAGACCATGATCCCCAATCCTGCCAGCGATGTGATGACCGCTGCAATTCGTTCGGATTTGTTCACGGGTATTCTTACCTCCTTTGCCGTTCAGGGGGGAAGGGGTTCTTCTTCCCCCCATCTCTCCTGCGAGCGGGACATATGCCCCGCCTTTCATTCAGGAGCTCTACCGTTTGAAGACGTCCGGATTGACCACAAACTGCGGCCGTTTCCCCGTGAGAACCTCAATGACGCCCTCCGCCGCCCCTGTGGCCATCCGGATCACGCACTCCTCGGTCAGGGCCGCGCTGTGCGGCGACAGGATGACGTTGTCCAGCCCGAACAGGGGGTTATCCTTCAAAGGCGGTTCGGGGTCGTAGACATCGAGGGCCGCCGCAGCGATGACGCCCGCCTTCAGGGCCGCACAGAGGTCCTTCTCATTGACGACCTCTCCCCGGGAGAGGTTCACCAGGAAAGCCGTCGGTTTCATCAGGCGGAGCTTTGCCTCATTGACGAATCCCCGGGTCTCCGGGGTCAGCGGCGTGTGGAGGGAGATCACGTCCGCCTGTCTGAAGACGTCGTCCATCTGCGCGACGAGCGAAACGCCCATCTTTCCGGCCGCTTCCTGCTGGACATAGGGATCGTAGGCGATCACTTTCATATTATACGCCGCCGCCGCCCTTTTGGCGACCATCGAACCGATCCGCCCGATCCCGACGAGCCCCAGGGTCTTGCCGTCCAGATCCACGGCCTTGTAGCTGTTGCGGATCTCCCAGCTTCCGTTACGCGTGGCCCGGTCGTAAACGACGACTCGTTTGGCCAGGGCCCCGATGACCATCAGGGTGTGCTCGGCCACCGACGTGGCGTTGGCATTGGGGGTGTTGACGACGAAGATTCCCTTTTCGGTCGCTGCTTTGACGTCGATATTGTCCACCCCGACGCCGTGGCGGCCGATGACCTTGAGGGCGTCAGCCGCCTCGATGATCTCCCGGGTAAAGGGGGCCGTCCGGACGACGACTCCCTCCACTCCCTTGATCTCGCGGATGACGGTTGCCACCGACGGATCGGAGGCCACACGGACTTCGAAGCGGTCGTCGAATACCTGGACGCCTCGTTCGTGGATC
>CAYOGU010000075.1:0-13090 GCA_964403345.1 uncultured Syntrophus sp.
CCGTCTTGGTCTGTTTACCTAAACATTGGTGTCCACAATTTTCAACCTACCTCAGAGAAGCATCTTGTGGGATTTCGAACGCATAGTAAAACTTCCTTTAAGATAATTGTGCACCCTATCTTGACTTACCTTATACGCGAACCGGTAAGTTTGCTCCAGACTCCGTTTTATGGACAGCAAGCATTACGTCTCATTTCAAAAAGATTCTGCAGTGTTCACGCCACCGGCCCAACCTGCACTTATGGCGCCTTTCGCCAACCTGAGTCCTACTCCGTCTCTCGAACACTGCCAACTTTATGGGCAGCGTGTGCAAATATTCCCGTAAAGCGGTCGGCGTAAGCTTCCCTGTCAAGCGGACAAAATAGAGTTACCGGCGTTCTTTGACGAACCTTCCGCTAGTGCCAGATCGTCGGGGAATCATGGAGACATTGCTCATCGTATGGAATCATCCACCAACAGGTTGCCTTTGTGACCTCGGTCAGGTCACGCAACAGGTAGAGCTCAAGCCGTGGTCCCCGATTTCCGCGTTATCTAGAACCGTCGCGTGGTGACCGACCAGCACGTGATGACCGATCTTCTGCACTGTAGGACAATGCCATGTCGCACGATGGGATGATCCCCGATGCTCAGAAAAGAACATCAGCTTTTCAGGCGCCGCAGCAAATCCTGCATGAAGGCCTTACGTTCCATGTTGTCTGTATGGACGGTTTCGCTCTCCAGCTCTGGAAGATATCTCTCAAGGATCTCCACCACCTTTTGTTCTTCGTCAGGCGTTAAATTCAGTTTGGACATGGTGCCCCTCCTTTCTAAAGGCAGTCCATACGCCAGGCGCCGCTTACGTGATCCTGACCATCTTGGGTTGGACCAGGCGCTTGAAGTCCTCGAAAGGCAGCTTGATCAGCTCGGAATGCGTACCGGCGCTGAAAGCGATCTCATCGTCTTTGCTCAAGGTCTGGTCCGCGAAGACGTCCATCCCGTAAAGGTTTCCGAACGGCGGCATGGCACCGACCTCGCATCCGAGGAAAAGGTCCTTGAACTGCTCCTCCTTGGCGAGTTCCACCTTTGATGAACCGGTTTCCTTTCTCAGATAATCGAAATCGATCTGACGGCTGGCGGGGAGGACCGCCATCGCCATCCTGCCGTCCATTTTGACGATCACGGTTTTCGCGAGCATCTGGCCGCGGATGTGAACGCGGGCAGCGATTTCCTGAGCTGTGTAGGTGGGGGAGTGAACGACTGAAACATACCGGATGCCATGCTCATCAAGAAATTTTTTTAGTTTCTCTACCGGCATATTCATTCTCCTCTCTCTTTCGTTGTTCCAAACTTGGATTACCCAGGCCGGGATCCTCTATCGGTCCGGTTCAAAAAACTCAAAAACCCTGCCTCGATTAGAAACAGGGTTTCCTTGACCGTTCCATGGAACCACCCATGAAGAAAAGGGTTTAAATCATCTATTTATCTATAATGCCGGTTTATTCGGTGATTTTAGAATGCGCCACACTCCTGACAAAGTCAAGACGATCTTTCAGGGATGGTCGGTTGCAGGAGTCGATGCCCGTCGAAAGGATCGCTTTCGTAAGGAGGGGTGGGGATTGGTCCGGGTCAGCGGGAGAGACAAAAAAAATGGAGGAAGGCCACAGTCTTCCTCCTGAACGACTAGAGAAAGGTGAAAACGGACGCGGCTCCCCGGTTAAGAGCGGCTGCTTCCGAATTCCCTCACCTGGACATGTTTGGCGATCAACTGCTCGATCAGGGCGATCTTGTCGGTGTCCTCCTTGGTGGGCAGCGGCTCCAGGGATTCGATCTGCTTGGCCACCGTGTAGGTGTCCGCCGGGACGAGCAGCAGGGGGATCCCCTGTTTCGATGCCTTCGCCACCAGATTCGCAGGCGGCATGACGTTGTTGGTGAGGATCACCGCCGCGGTCTTGCTGTCCAGGGCGGCGAGGATCATGTCGCTGCGGTCACCGCTCGTAATAACGACCTTCCGCTCCTCCTGGAAGATCGGAAGCTTCTGGGCGGAGCTGGCCGGCATCGCGCCGATGACGATGGTTTTGACGGGCCGGTCGAGCTGGGATTCGCCGGTGACAATGTCCGCGAACAGCCGGTTGGCCAAGTAGCGGACGGTGAAGCGGCAAAGCTCGGCGCAGTAAGGGACCACGCCCAAGACGTTGATGCCCAGGGCCTGGATCTTGGAAAGATAGGTCTGTGCAAAGTCGTCGGTATCGGGCACCTTGTTGACGATCACGCCCTGGAAGCGGCCCGTTTCCATGCAGCCGCATCGCTTCAGCAGGACGGCATCGTCCAGGATCTGACCCTCGTCACCCGACAAAAGGACGATCATCTTGGCGTCGGCGTACTCAGCCAGGGAAAAGGCGTCCAGATGGACGGCGCCTCCATAGGAGATGTCCTGGCCAGCCTCGATGAAGAACCGATCTTTGCCCGCGCCGACCCTGGCGATCAGATCGCAGATCTTTTCACGCGTCGTTGCTTCGTCAAGCATAAAGCTGAGCTTGGCGTGGTGGAAGCCGATGCTCAGTTCCTCGGGTTCCTCATCCAGGTGGAAAAGATTCGCCATGAGGGCGGCATCGTAGTCCCAGAGTTTCTTCTTGAAGTAGATGAAGCGCTCGCCGAAAGGTTTGATGTAGCCGACGTTCCCGCCCAGGGCCTTGGCAAGGCCGATGACGAAGCTCGTTTTCCCTGCACTGGGACGCATGGATGTAATGACATACCTGTTCATGAACGTTCACCTCCGAATTTCGTCACGCTGCATTCAACCTTTGGCAAGAAGGATGCGTACATCCACCGCCTTGACGCCCATCCCCTTTTCGTATACGACCAAGGGGTTGATCTCGATATCCGTGATGCCCTTGCACTTGCGGACGATGGCGCCGACCTTGATGATTGCCTCCACCAGTTTGTCCATATCCTTCATTCCTTCCCCGCGGACTCCCAGGAGGAGCGGGTAGGAACGGATTTCCTTGAGCATCGTCTGGATCTCCTTCCGGTCCAGGGGAAGGGACCGGAAGGAGACGTCCTTCATCACCTCGACGTAGATCCCGCCCAAGCCAGCCATGATCGTGGGTCCGAAGATGGCGTCGCGGCGCGCGCCGATGATCATCTCAACGCCCGGCTTGACCATCTCGGACAGGGAGACCCCTTCGATCACGGCATGGGGAACGTGCTTCCGGCAGTTCCGCATGATCGCCTCGTAGGCGTCGACCACTTCCTTGCTGTTGACCAGGTCCAGGGCGATCCCGCCGGCATCGCTCTTGTGGATGATGTCCTTGGAGATGACCTTCATGACCACGGGGTAGCCGATTGCCTCGGCCGCCTTCATGGCCGCCTCCAGCGTCGGGGCGTTCATGGTCTTGGGAACGGGAATATCGGCGATCTCCATGATCTGCTGGGCTTCGTGGGCCAGCAGGAAATAGCGCTTGGTGGCCACGGCCTTGGCGACGATCCTGTCGATGGCGGCAAAATCCATGGCCGCATCGGCGTCTTCATCCGGCGCATTCCCGCGATAGCGGCAGTAGCGGTAGACCGCCCCCAGTGTCGAGACTACGTCGTAAACGTCGTCTCCCACGGGGACGCCGCGGCGGCGGGCATCCACCAGGTATCCGTCGGTTTCCTCCCCGCCCAGGAGAGAGAAGAGCAGGAGCTTTCCGTTCTGCCGGAAGCGCTGGACGTTCGTTTCCACCATTTCCTTCAGGTGGTTGGCGGTAAAGGTCGCATTTTCGCAATAGATGCCGATGATGGTATCGACGTGCTCGGACTGCAGGGCGGCATCGAAGGCCTTGTTGTAGTTTGCCGGAGTCGCCCCCCCGGTCACATCCACGGGATTCTTGGCAGATCCGATCTCAGGGATGACGGGCGTGAAGGTCTGCTTGAGGTCCTGGGCGTCGTCGTAGAGGGGAACGGCATATTTCTCGCAGGCGTCCGTCGCCATGACCCCCGCGCCTCCGCCGTTGGTGATGATCACCGTGCTCTCGCCCCTGGGAAGGGGATTGCAGGTGAAGAATTTGCACCAGTTGAAGGCCTCCTTGGTGCTTTCCGCGCGCAGGGCCCCGCACTGGCGGACGATGGCGTCGAAAAGGCCGTCGGACCCGGCGAGCGAGCCGGTATGGGAAGCCGCCGCCATGGCTCCCCGTTGGGAGCGGCCGGACTTGATGATGACCACGGGCTTCACGCGGCTGGTCGTCTTCAGGGCGTCGATGAATTTCTCGCCGTTGCGGACGCCCTCGATGTACAGGAGGATCACGTGGGTGTCGTCATGCCCCTGCAGATAGGCGAGGAGGTCCGATTCGTCGATGTCCGATTTGTTGCCGACGGAGATCATGGCGGAAATGCCGATGCGTTCCACCGCGGCCTGCCCCACCAGCGTCAGCCCCAGCGCGCCGCTCTGGGTGATCATAGCCAAGTGCCCGCGGGGGATGTCGCCGGAGACGAAGGTCGCATTGAGCGCCGAGGCGGAGGAATAGATCCCGAAGACGTTCGGACCGAGGATACGCACGCCATGCTCGTTGGCATAGTCCGTGATTTTCCGCTCTTCCTCTAGATTGCCGACCTCCGAAAAGCCCGCCGAGATGATGATGGCGTTTTTGACCTTGGCCCGGCACAGCTCCTGGATGGAGGCAAAGACGAAACGGGCAGGGATCGTGATGACCGCAAGGTCGATTTCGTCTTCCACCTCCTGGATCGAGCGCCGGACCGGGACGCCTTCGATCTCGCCGCCGGAAGGATTGATCGGGTAGATGGTGCCCCGATAGCCGCCCGAGAGGACATTCTTTAAAACTGCATATCCGATTTTGCTATGTTCCCGCGAGGCCCCGATAATCGCAACGGATCGGGGCTCGAAAAGGTTCCGTATTCGTTCATCAAAATTATCTGCTTTCATCGTTCACCCGTTCTTCAAGCGTCATTTTGGAACAGAAGTCCTTGTCGCTTTTTTCTGCTGGCCCATCGATACAAGAGCTGTTTCTATTTGTGTAGCGCTTCCAGGATAAGAATGCAATCCCTACGTCGACGGCCCCACGTCAATGCCCCAAAGACGAACGGCAACCGTGGATCGTGAGGCAGTCAAGAAGCGGAAAGCCGTCTGCATCATAGACGGCGGGACATACACCCAAGGCCGGAAGAGGTCAAGAAAAAAGAGGATTGACAGGGGCCGAAGAAGGGCGTATTCTTTATGGTAAAGCTTTACCGTAACGTTTTCCCTCGGAAGGTACCCATGGCAAACATACAGGACGTCGCACGCAGGGCCCAGGTTTCCATCGCCACAGTCTCCCGGGTGGTCAACCAGAGCGAGCACAAGGTGAATCCGGCCACCCGCGAGAAAGTCCTCAAGGCGATCCAGGAGCTGGACTACCGGCCCAACGCCCTGGCCAAGGGCCTTCTCATGAAGAAGACCATGACCATCGGGATCATCATCCCCAACATCTCCAACCCCTACTACGCCGAGATCGTCCGGGGAATCCAGGACGAGGCCGACCGGGCGGGATACACGGCCATGATCCACAACACGGACGGGAAGCAGGAGCGGATCGTCCGCCACATCTACCTGCTCAGGGAAAAATCCGTCGACGGGGTCATCTTCAGCGGGGGGATCATCAACGGCTACGAGACCCTCTCGGCCCTCAGGGAGCTCAAGGAACGGGTCGTCGTCGTGGGCCGCCACGCCGTCGACTTCCCCGCGGTCATGGTGGACAACATGGGCGGGGCGACGCAGGCCGTCCAGCACCTCATTGACCTGGGGCACCGCCGGATCGGCTGTATCGCCGGGCCGGAGGGCTCGACCACGGCTGCGGACCGCCTGACCGGCTACCGGAACGCCCTGGCCCAGAACGGCATGGCTTTCAAGCCGCAACTGGTCAAGCGGGGGACCTGGAGCCCCGAGAGCGGCTACCTCCTGGCCGGGGAGCTTCTGTCCGGAGAACGGCCCACGGCGATCCTCTGCGCGAACGACCAGATGGCCTTCGGGGCGATCAAGGCCGCCAGGGAGGCAGGAAAGAGCGTTCCTGGGGATGTGGCCATCGTGGGTTTCGACAACGTCCCGACCGGGTCCTACTTCGACCCGCCCCTGACCACCGTGGAGATCCCCATGTACGAGATCGGGGTGGCCGCCATGCGGATGCTGATCAAGCTCCTGTCCGGGGAACAGTTCGATAAGTTGCGGCTTTTCAACACGAAACTCCTAGTGAAGGGATCGACAGCCTGAAGGGAGGGAAAAAGTATTGACAAAGGAATTTTCGCCCACTATGCTGGTGGAAAAGGTTTACCATCACCCGACAAAACGTACAACGAACAACCTAAGAAAGGAGAAATAAAAATGGCAGAACATTACGATCTCAACGAAATTCCCTGGACGGACGTCGCGGCCTCCATCAAGGCCGGCAACGACACGATCATGATCCCCGTGGGCAGCATGGAAAAGCACGGCCATCATGTCCCCTTGGGAGTGGACTCCTATACCACCATGGGCAGCGTCGAATACGCCGCCAAGAAGGCGAAGGTTCTCCACACGCCGCTCATGCCCTTCGGCGTTTCGACCCACCACATGGGCGAGCCCGGCTGGGGCACCGGTACCGTCTCTTTCTCGCCGGAGACCTTCCGCCACGTCCTGTACTGCATCGGACGCAGCCTGATTTTTTCGGGTTTCAACAAGCTGGTTTTCATCTCCCACCACGGCACCAACATGGGCTCCCAGGGTGACGCCCTTCGCCTGCTGCGGGCCGAGACGGGCTGCTTCTGCGCCTACTACAAGACCCCGACGGAGCGCGACTGCGCCGTCGTGGCCGACTTGATGACGGGCCCGCCCGAGGAGACGCCGGGCTGGCACGCGGGCGAGCTCGAGACCTCCACCACGATGGCCTACCTGAAGGACCGGGGGCTCTACGACGGGGCGGTCAAGATGGAGCGGGCCAAGCAGGACCGCGCCCATGCCCCGAAGTGGATGGGGCCTGCCTTCAGCAAGACCGACGGGACCAACACGGTCAAGTTCCAGGGCTCCGAGAATATCTTCGTCCCAATGCTCCACCACGAGTACTCCGATACCGCCACGATCGGCAACCCGCTGCGCTCCAGTTGCGAGCAGGGCCGCGCGGTCTTCGAACGGATCGGCAACCACCTGGCCGCGTTCCTGGAAGAAGTGAAGAAGTTCAACTTCAAGGTTCCCGACGAGAAGCGCGATTGGCCGGGCCGTTTCTGGAAGGACTAAACCGGGATCTCCCGAGAGAGAACTGCACCGCAATGGTTCGGAAAGGGACGATCGCCATCCTGGCGACGCTCGATACGAAGGGAGCGGAGGTAGACTCGATGAGAGGACACCTCCAGACCCTGGGCTACGGGGCCACGATCCTCGACATCGGCCCCCTGGGCCCGCCTGCGTGCCAGCCGGACCACTCGAACGGAGAAGTGGCCCGCCAGGGCGGCTGGGACCTCTCGGAACTGGTGCGGACCGGCCCGAGGGACCGGATCATGGAAGTGATGGGGAAAGGGGCCGGAAAGCTCCTTTCCCGCCTTTTTTTTGAAGGCCGGATCCAAGGCGTCATCGGCCTGGGTGGAAACCAGGGAACGGCGGTTTCCTCCATGGCCATGCGGGCCCTCCCCTTCGGATTCCCCAAGTACCTGGTCTCCACCGTGGCTTCGGGAAACATCCGGCCCTACATCGGCGACCGGGACATCGGGGTCGTCTTCTCGGTCGGCGACTTTCTGGGAGGGGCCAATCCGGTAACTGCATCCATCCTGGCCAATGCCGCAGCCGCGGTGGTCGGGATGGCTGAGCACGGCCGGAGGATCGCGATCCAGCCCGGCGGGAGGCTCGTGGCCGTGACCGCCCTGGGAAACACCGAGCCGGCCGCGGGCCGGGCGGTCAAGCTCCTCAAGGAGCGGGGCTATCAGGCCGTCGCGTTCCACGCCTCGGGGGCGGGCGGCTCGGCCATGGAGGATCTGATCGCCGAGGGCCTGTTCCAAGGGGTCTTCGACCTGACGCCCCACGAACTGGCCGAGGAGGTCGTGGAGGCAGGGGTCTACCAGCCCGTCAATCCCGGCCGCCTGACCGCCGCCGGGGCCAAGGGGATCCCCCAGGTGGTCGCCACCGGCGGCTTGGAGTACCTCTGCTTCGGCCCACGGGAATCGATCCCCCCGAGGCTCCGCAGGAGAAGGACTTACATGCACAACCCCTACAACGCCAACGTAAAGCTCTCCCGCAGCGAGATGGCCGAGGTGGGCCGGGTCATGGCCGAACGCTTGAACCGATCCGCAGCACCGACGGCCGTCATGATCCCGCTTCGCGGCTGGTCCGTCTACGGCGCCCCGGGCGGCCCCCTGCACGACGGCCAAGGAAACAAGATCCTCGTCAAGGCCCTGAAGGAGCACCTCCGGAGGGGGATCGAACTCAAGGAGATCGACGCCCATATCAACGACACCCCTTTTGTCGATGCGTGCGTCCGTCAACTGATCGCCACCATGGAAAGAATAGGAGCTGAAAACCATGAGCCATGAATTAGAAATCATCCGCCTGCGGAAGGAACTCGCCGAGTATTCGCGGCGCAGCTTTAACCGCGGGCTTGTCAGCGGTACTGGCGGGAACCTGAGCGTCCGGGTCCCCGGGACCGACACCGTCCTGATCACGCCGACGGGAATCTCGCTCGGCGACATCGACCCGGAGATCAACCTTCTGATGAAGATCGACGGCACCCTCATCGAGAACCCCTGCGGTCTGAAGCCTTCCAAGGAAACGGCGTTCCACCTGGCCGTCTACCAGATCCGTCCCGAGGCGGGGGCGGTTTCCCATGTCCATCCCCCCTATGCGACCGCCTATTCCAACGTGGTGGACAGGCTCCCGATGGTGACGGTCTCGGCCCAGGGCGTCCTCAAGGAGGTACCCCGAATCGAGAGCGCCATGGCGGGTTCCAAGGAACTCTACGAGTTCGTCAAGGCGGGCCTCCTGAAATACCCCGCTGCCAAGGTCCTGCTGATGAAGGAACACGGGACTCTCGCCATCGGCGCGGATCTCAAGCAGGTCTACTATCTGACGGACCTGACCGAGGACACGGCGAAGATCGCCTTCGTCGCCAGCCAAATCAAGGCCGGCTGAGGAGAGGAACATGAGCGCGAAAAACACCGGGAGTCTGGAAGTCCCCAAGACAATGAAAGCCTGGGTTCTGGATGGACCCGAGGAGCTCCGCCTCACCGAGAAGCCCGTGCCCGAGCCGGGGCCCGCCGAGGTCCTCATCCGGATCGACGCGGTCTCCATCTGCGGCACCGACGTGGAGATCCTTACCAAAGGCCTGCCTGCCTGGATTCGGGGAGGCCTTCCCTTCAACAAGAACTTCACCCCCGGCCACGAGTACATGGGCACCGTCGTCAAACTCGGAGAGGGCGTGGATGAATACAGGATCGGGGACCGCGTCGCCGTGGAGATCCACGCCGGTTGCGGCCGCTGCGAACGATGCCGGCAGGGGATGTACACCTCCTGTCTCAACTACGGCCTCAACTACGAGGGCCACAACAAGGGACACCGGGCCAACGGCTTCACCACCGACGGCGGATTCGCCCAGTACGCCGTCAACCACATCAACACCCTGGTCCACGTCCCCGATGCCATGAGTGACGAGGAGGCCACGCTGATCGTGACCGCTGGAACGGCCATGTACGGCCTGGATGTCCTGGGCGGCCTTGTCGCCGGGGAGAGCCTCGTGGTCACTGGCCCCGGCCCCATTGGCCTGATGGCGGTCGCCGTGGGCAAGGCCCTCGGCGCCTGCCCGGTCATCCTCACCGGGACGCGCGATTCGCGGCTCAACCTGGGCCTCAAGCTCGGCGCGGACCACGCGGTCAACATCAACAATGAGAACCCTGTCGAGGCGGTAAAGAGGCTCACCGGCGGCAGGGGGGCAAACTACGTGATGGAATGTTCCGGCGCCCCCAACGCCCTGAACGAGGCGATGGACATGACGCAGCGGGGAGGACGGATCTGTCTGGCCGCCTTCCCCTCCGAACCGGCCATGGTCGATCTGGCGAAGATCGTGCGGAACAACATCTACCTCTACGGGATCCGGGGCGAGGGGAAAAGCGCCACCCACCGGGCGGCCGCCCTGATGACCCAGAAGAAGTTCAATGCGAAGCTGATGCACACCCACACCTTCCCCCTGGAGGAGCTCCCGACCGCCTTCAAGTACTTCCGCGGGCGGATCGAAGACGCGATCAAGGTAGTGGTAAAGGTGTCCTAGCAAAAAGAGGGAAAGATATGGAAAACTTTTCAATCTACAGGTACGTAAAACTCGGGATCGTCCACTTCAAGGCCTATCCCGAGGCCACTGCGGGAGAGGGCCGGGTCATCGTCGACACGCTCCGCAAGATCGTCGAGGACGACTTCTGGACGGCCGTCGAGGTCGGCTGGATGAAGGACCCTAAGATCCGCCACGAGGCGACGAAGCTCCTGGAGACCTCGCACCTGGAGGTCTGCTACGCCAACCAGCCCCGGATGTTCTCCCTGAAACTCAACATCAACGACCCCGACCCCAAGGAGCGCCAGAAGGCCCTGAACGCCATGAAGAACGGTGTGAACGAGGCCTTCCAGCTCGGGGCCAGCTGCATGCGGGTCTTCTCGGGCAAACATCCCGGCGAAGCCAAGAAGGAGGACGGCAAGAAGATCCTCATCGATTCGCTCAAGGAGATCTGCCGGTACACCAACGAACAGGGCAAGATGGGGATCTACATGAAGATCTTCGACAAGGACATCGACAAGTGCTTCCTCATCGGCGACTTCAAGGACGCGGCGGACGTGGCCGCCGAGGTGAACAGGGAATTCCCCAACTTCGGCGTCCTGTCGGACCTGTCCCACTTCGCCCTTTTGCGGACGACACCGGCGGAGGCGCTCCCGCACGTGAAGCGCTTCCCGATCCATTTCCACATCGGGAGTTGTGCCTTCCGCGACCGTCGGCACCCCGGCTACGGGGATCTCCAGCCCCGTTTCGGCATGCCCGGCGGCGAGGTCGACACGCCCCAGGTGAGGGACTACTTCCGGCTTCTGCTGGACATGAAGCTTCTCAGCCCGGAGAACCGGCCGGTTCTCAGTGCGGAGGTGAGGCCGCTCCTGGCCGAGGAGACCTCGGAGGCGGTCATCGCCAACACCAAGCGGGTTATCAAGGAGGCCTGGGCCATGGTTTAGGCTGGCCCGTCATAATCGATTAAGACGAAGGGAGAACGAGCGATGAAAAAAAGAATCCAGTTTTTCGGAAGCGGTTTGGTCCTGGCCGCCTTGTCACTTCTTGTTCTTGGAACCGCCCCCGCCTTTTCTGCGGACGCCTGGCCTGTCAAGCAGGTCGAACTGATCAACCCCTTTGCGGCCGGTGCGGCGGCCGACATCCAGGCCCGAAAGCTTGTGGAGATCATCTCCCGGGACCTGGGGCAGCCGATGGTGGTCCGAAACGTGACCGGGGCCGGCGGGGCGATTGCCTACAACGAGGTCAACCGGGCCAAGAACGACGGCCATACCCTGATCTGGTATTCCGGAGCGATCAACACCCTGGCCGCTCGCAAACAGATCCCCTTTGACTACAACGCCTTCGAGCCCATCGCCGGGGTGGGCGTCGAAACGGTGTCGATCGCCGTGAGCGCGAAATCCCCCTGGAAGGACCTCAAGGCCCTGATCGCCCACGCCAAGGCGAACCCGGGCAAGGTCACGATGGGGAACTCCGGGATGGGCAGTGTGACCCACATGGTCCCCGTGGCTATGGCCTCCAAGGCCGGCATCAAGATCGTCCATGTCCCCTTCGGGACCGGGCTGGCCATGGTGGCCCTCCTGGGCGGCAAGATCGACTCGTCGAGCCAGCACCCCGCCGAGGTCTTCAACCAGGTCAAGGCCGGGGAGGTGCGGATCCTGGCGGTAAGCAGCGAGAAGCGGATCTCCCTGTGGCCGGACGTCCCGACGATGAAGGAGCAGGGCGTCGATCTGGAATTCGACCAGTGGCGCGGAATCGCCGCGCCCAAGGGAACCCCCAAGGCCGTCGTGGACAAGCTGAGCCCCCTGGTCAAGAAGGCCGTGGAGAGCAAGGAGTGGATCGATTTCGCCCACTCGGTCGGCTCGTCCCCCCGTTATCAGTCCCCGGCCGTCTTCGGGAAATTCGTGGCGGAGATGGACAAGGAGACGCGGGAGATCATGGCGGATGCAGGCCTTCTGAAATAGGACGCATCAAGCCGTGCGTTTCCGGACGAGGCGGGGACGCACGGCTTTCAGTTGCCAAGTAGTGGGTTTGGCCCCTTGAACGGAACCCGAAAGCCCCGGGGCTTCCGGCAACGAATGGGTGGATGAGCATGTCCCCGAGAAAAAATATCGCGAGCAGTCTGGTGCTGATCCTCTTCGGCACGGTATTCCTGATCTATACGACCCGCTACCCCATCGACGACTGGGAAAGCCCGGGACCGGCCGTTTTCCCCCTGATCCTGGGGGGGGTCCTGGTGCTCCTGGCCGCCTGGCAGATGGTCCAGGCCCTCTGGGCCCTGGGGAGCTGGAAGCGGGAAGCGGCGGGCACCCCGAAGACCGCATCCGTCAAGTCCTTTCTCCTTGAGAATCGCGGGGAGGCAAAGGTCCTCCATCTGACCGTCATGCTCGTCCTGTACATCCTCATGATGAAGTGGATCGGATTTTTCACTTCCACCTTCCTCCTGGTGATCCTGGCCAGCAGGCTCATGGGGACCCCGGGATGGGCAAGGCCCATCGGCCTTTCCCTGGGGGTCTGCCTCCCCTGCTATTACCTTTTCGAAGCCTGGTTGAAGCTGTCCTTTCCGCGGGGCATCTTGTTTTAAGGGAGGATCCTTCCAGTGACCGACCACGGCATCCTATCGAATCTCCTCATCACGATCCAGCCTGCCAACTTCATCGCCTGTTTCATCGGCGCCCTGATCGGCACGCTGATCGGCGTGCTGCCGGGCCTTGGCCCGGCAGCGGCCATGGCCCTGGTAATCCCGCTCACCCTGAAGCTCGGGCCGACCGCCGGACTGATCATGCTGGCGGGGATCTATTACGGGTCCATGTACGGGGGATCGACGACATCGGTCCTGGTCAATGTCCCGGGCGAACCGGCCAGCG
>CAYOGU010000076.1:0-4170 GCA_964403345.1 uncultured Syntrophus sp.
TGGAGCGAAAAAATGCATTCCCTGCAAGATGATGGCGCCGATCCTGCCGAAGTTGGAAAAGGACTATGCCGGGAGGGCTGCCATCTTTTTTCTTGACGTCTGGGAGGACCCAAAACCGGCCCACCGCTTTTCCATCCGGGGGATCCCCACGCAGATCTTCTTCGACCGGAACGGCAAGGAGGTCTATCGTCACGCGGGCTTTCTGAGCGAAGAGGAGATTGTCCGCCGTCTCACGGACATGGGAGTTAAATAGAAAGAGTCGCCATGCTGATGAATCTTTTTCTCACGATCAATGATTGGATCACGGGTGCGACCTGGCTGACGGCCCTGGGCTGTTTCCTGTGGGGGATGGTCAGCGTCCTTTTCAGTCCCTGCCATCTGGCCTCCATCCCCCTGATCGTGGCTTATGTCGCCGGACAGGAGACAGCTCTCAAGCCGCGCCAGGCCGCCCATTACGCCGTCCTTTTCACGGGGGGCTCTTCATCACAATCGCCGTGATCGGTGTCGTCTGCGCCCTCCTGGGACGGATGCTCGGAGACGTGGGGAGCTACTGGCAGATCATCGTCGGCCTGGTCCTAATCTGGGTCGCCCTGGGGATGCTCGGCGTGGAGAAGTGCAACCTCTCTGGGAGCCGCCTCCAGCAGCTCAACGTCAAAGGCCCGCGCGGCGCGTTCTTCCTGGGGATGGCCTATGGAGTCCTCTCCGGCTCCTGTACCTTCGGTTTCATCGCCCCGATCCTGGCGATCATCACGGTTCAGCAAAAACTCCTGACCGGCGTCCTGTTAATCCTCTTGTTTGCTTTAGGTCACTGCCTGCCCATCATGATCGCCGGCAGCTCGACCGCGGCGATCCGGCGGCTAACTGAAAGCGAGGTCTGGATCGGATCTGGAGGCTGGTTTCGGAAGAGCGCCGGGGTGGTCATCGGCCTTCTGGGGGTCTATTTCATCGGCAGTCCTTTTTTAATTGGGTGATCATTCCATGGGACACGACCACAACCACCGTCATGGATCGTCTGCGTCGTTGAAGAGTCTGGCTCTTGCCATAGGGCTCAACGGCGGGATCGTCGCCGTCGAACTCATCGCCGGACTGATGATCCAGAGCATGGCCCTCGTCTCGGACGCTGTCCATAACCTGAGCGACATCGCCCATATGCTCTTCAGTTATTGGGCGGAACGGGTCGCCCGGCGTTCAGCCAACGAGAGAAAAACCTACGGCTATCGGAAGATAGAGTTCATCGCCGCCTTTGTCAACAGCATCGGTCTGTCCGTGGTGATCGCCTTCGTCTTCTGGGAGAGCCTCCAAAGACTGGCCTCGCCGACCGAGGTCCCCGGTCGGGAGATGCTATGGGTCGCCGTGGTGGCCCTCGGCGGGAATGGTGCGGCAACGTGGCTTCTCCGGAGGATCTCTGGCCGGAACCTCAATCTGAGGAGCGCCTGGCTCCATTCCCTCCAGGATGCTCTGTTCTCCCTGGCCGTCATCGTCGGGGCCCTCCTGATCCTTCTCTTCGACTGGCGCTTGGTCGATCCCCTGATTTCCCTGGCCATCAGCATTGCCATCGCCGGCCAGATCGTCGGGGTCGTCCGCCGGGCCGTCGATTCCCTCCTGGACGCCGTTCCGCCTGGGATCGATCTTGCCACGGTGCGGGACGATCTGGCGGCGATTCCCGGGGTCGCGGAGGTCAACGACCTTCACATCTGGCAGACCGGTGCGGACCAGAGGCTTCTCTCCGCCCATATCGTCTCCTGCAGGGATGCTCCCGGCGGCGAGTCGATCATCCGAGCCGCCCAGGAGATTCTCCTCGCCCGGTACGGGATCAACCACGCCACGCTCCAGATCCTGCCCCTCTCGGCGGAGAAGATGTCACATTGCAGCCACTGCAACTGAGCGGACGGCCTGTGCGCGCCTGTGGGTCGATTGCTGCCCGTGAAAGTGATAGACCATCGGCGGGCATTTTCCAAAAACATTGTGGATATTAGGTATCCATCTTGATCGCGCCTTGGATCCAACAGTGGATAAAAGATATCCATTCGGCGATGACAGGTCCGGGCCGCTTTCCGGACCTGTTGTGAAATGTATCGTCATATCGATGGCATGTATGATATACATTAAGTGGTATGGCTTTTGCTTATGAGATGATGAAGCGACGATGTGGCAGGTCCGCCTTTGGAGTACGGAGTCCGGCGACGGATCGATGAAAATATGATATATATTATTTGCCGGCGGTTCCTGTGCCGCATGGTACCAGGTGGAACCGCTGTAGAACTGCGGAGAATGGCGCATGAACCGGTGGATAGTGATAGTCGTAATGCTGGCCTTGGCGGCGATGGCCGCCTCTCCGGCGATGGCGGCCCGGGAATGGCGCGGGGGGTACGGCAACGGACCAGGCGCCGTCAGGGATGTCACCTCAGTGCCGGGGCTCAATCTGACTGCCGAGCAGACGGAAAAGGTCAAAACCCTTCGGGAGGCCCATCTGAAGGAAATCAAGCCCCTCCTGGATCAGATCCATGTCCGGGGTATAGAACTCCGCAAACTCTGGTTGGCGGAAACGCCGGACCGGGAGAGGATCATGACCCTCCAGAGGGAGGTCCACGGCCTCAGCGGCCAGTTCTTGGAGAAACTCGCGGCGTATCACCTGGAGTTACGTCAAATCCTGACGCCGGAACAGCAGTCGAAGATCAAAGACTTCGTCGGTGAACGGCATATGAGGCACGGGGACGCCGACAGGCGGTAGTGTTTGAGGTCTGGTGCCGCGGATGGCGGGCGGCCGTCGTCTGAGGGCGGCTGCGAAAGAGGACCCGGTCATCGGCGAGATTCCTGGAGCCACAGGGTGCCTGCCTGAAGTCCGTTGCGGAGATACGATAGATGCCTGATCCCCGCTGCAGCGTATCCGTTGAAAACCGGGTTGGGATGGCATATAGCGGGACCGGAGGCGGCCTTTGGGCCGATCTATGCACACCGAGGAGGAATTGTCTTGAAAGCAGCGGTGCTGAGAGGACCCTATGACCTGAGAGTGGAGGAGGTCCCCCGTCCGAAGGTTCAACCGGGATATGTGGTGGTGAAGGTGAAGGCGACGGCCATCTGCGGGACCGATGTGGGGATCTATAAAGGGAAAGTGGTTCCGCCCAGGATGCCGGTGATCCAGGGGCACGAATCCACCGGCGAGGTGGTCGAGATGGGCCCCGGCGTCACGGATCTGAGGGTCGGGAACCGGGTGGTCCTCAATTCCATCATCTTCTGCCGCCGTTGTCCCACCTGTTATGTGGGCCGTGTCAATCTCTGTCCCAACGGCGGTCTGATGGGCAGGGAGGTGGACGGGACCTTCGCCGAGTATGTGGCCGTGCCCGATTACAACTGCATCAAGATCCCGGATTCGATCTCCTATGAGGACGGGACTTCTCTGATCGCCCTGGCCACGGTCTTTCGTTCCCACGACAAGATCCGGATCACCCCCGGCGAGACGGTGGCCGTCATCGGCCAGGGGGCGGCCGGTCTCCTGCAGACCAGGCTCTGTGTGCTCAGCGGTGCCGAGCCTGTCTTCGCTGTGACCCGCAGCCAGTGGAAACTCGACATCGCCGAGCGCTTCGGTGCGAAGATCATCAACGCCGGCCAAGTAGACCCCGTCAAGGCGGTGAAGGAGGCCACCGGCGGCGAGGGCGTCGATCTGGCCATCGAAAGCGTCGGATCGAGCGCTACGCTGCGCCAGGCCATGGAGGTCGTGCGCCCCGGCGGGACCGTCCTCTTCTTCGGGATCGCTCCGGCGGTTCTGGACAACTTCAACGGCTATGCCATGTACTACAAGGAACTCAAGATCGTCGGCAGCCGGGGGATGGCGCCGGTCGATTTCCACATGGGGATCAAGGTGGTTCAAAGGGGGAAGATGGACCTGCACAGCCTGATCACCCACCGTTTTAACCTCGACCACGTCAAGGATGCCCTGGACCTGGTGGACAGGAAAGCGGGCGATGCCCTGCGCGTGGTGGTCCAGATCTGACCGGACCGGGGGCCTCAATCTTTGCCGGGACGGTAGGTGTTCCAGGGGCAAAGACGTTGTAGAGCAGGAGCGGCTCCTCGACCCGGCGGATCGCGTGGAGGGCGTTCTGCGGAACCATGACGACCATTCCAGGGGAAAGGGAGAAATCCCCTTCGCCCTCAATGAACATCGTGGCCTTC
>CAYOGU010000076.1:4180-13073 GCA_964403345.1 uncultured Syntrophus sp.
TTCCCCTCCCGGGGATAGATCAGGTCGGGCTGATCAGGGTGCCGGTGATCGGGGAGGGTGATCCCCTTCGGCAGAAGAACCTTCATCACGGTGATGGGCAAGTTGTCCTTTTCCCTCGTGTAGAGCCACTGGATCTTTGCGCCGTCGATCATGAAATGTTTTTCCCAGGCGACGTCCGATTCTTTCTTGAAAACCTCGGTCGTCAAATCCTCCTCCTCTGGCGGGGATCATTCGGCGCAATCCCTTGCCGTGGTTCCCCTCCATGGGGATGGCCCTTCCCCCGGGTTCGCATCATTTTTCTGAAAGGATGACAGATATTCGGATGGCTGACAACGATCGGTTCGGGGTCGGAAGGATTGGACAGGGATGGAAAAGGGGGACGGCCGCAGGGCCGTCCCCCTGGGATAGTCGGATGATATCCTACTTGGTCGCGTTGATCTTGTCGACCCAGGGCTTGTAGCTGGCGTATTCGGGCATCGCATAGATGGGGGCCACGGCCTTCTGGAACTCGGCGATGTTGGCCTCGCTGATGATGCACCCCTTCTGCTTGGCCTGGGCCAGGTAATCGTCCTCGGCCTTGTTCCAAGCCTTGATCTGGAAGGCGGTCGCCTCCTTGGCGGCGTCTTTCATGGCCTTCTTGTCAGCCGCGCTCAGGGAGTCCCAAAACTTTTTGCTGACCATCAGGAGCTCAGGCAGGCGGGCGTGGGCGTCCTTGATGAAGTTCTTGGCCACCTCGTAGTGGTTCTGCGAGACCCAGCTCGGGACGTTGTTCTCCGCGCCGTCCACAACGCCCGTCTGGAGGGCACTGTAGACCTCGCCGTAGGCGATCGGGGTCGGGGTGGCGCCCAGCAGCTTCACGAGGTTGACCATGATGGGGTTGGGCTGGACCCGGATCTTGAGCCCCTTAAGGTCGGCCACGCTCTTGAGGGGTTTGTTTGTGTAGAAGTTCCGGGAACCGGGGTCGAAGTAGCCGATGCCGACGATCCCCACCTTCTCCATCGCCGCCAGGAAGTGCTGGCCGACCGGGCCGTTCAGGACGTTCCACATGTGATCCTGGGACCGGAAGAGATAGGGCATGGAGAAGACGCCGATTTCCGGAAAAACCGAGATCGCCGGAGAGGTCGAGACCCGGACGAATTCGATCACGCCGAGTTTGGCCTGCTCCACCACGTCGTTTTCAGAGCCGAGTTGGCTGGAGTTGTAGACCTGGATCTTGTACCGGCCCTGGGACAGCTTCTCGAAGAGCTCCGAGAATTTCTGATCTCCCATCTCGGTCGGGTAGCCCTTTGGGTGGACCTCGGCGAGCTTCAGGACTTTGGCCGCAGCGAAAACGGGGGCGGCGCCGAAGGTCGCTCCAACGAATACTGCGATCAGCAACATGATTCCCATCTTTTTCATAGTGATTCCTCCTCCTTGATTTTAACGACACGGGATAAAAATGCACTTTGCGGAGGACATCCCTCCGTTTCCCATCACTTCATGATCCAGTTCGGTAGCAGCATCGCGATCTCCGGGAAGAAGGTGATGATGAAGAGGATGACAACCATCGGGACATAGCAGATCAAGAGCGAGGGCATCACTTCCTCGATCTTGGACTTGCCTACGGCGCAGCCCACGAAGAGGGCGTTGCCTACCGGCGGGGTGCACAGGCCGATCCCCAGGTTGAACATCAGGATCACGCCGAAGTGGACCGGGTCGACGCCGATGTTCTTCATGATCGGGAGAAGGATCGGCGTGCAGATCACGATGGCCGGGGCCATGTCCATGACCATCCCCACGAAGAGTAGGAAGATGTTGACCAGGGTCAGGATGACGTACTTGTTGGTAGACAACGACAGGAGCCAGCCGGCGATGGCCTGGGGCACCTGCTGGGAGGTCATGATCCATGCGAAGGCCGTCGAAGTGGCGATGAGCAGAAAGACCATGGAGACGGTGTTGACCGAATCCTTGAGGATCTTCCCGAACCGTGTGAGGGGGATGTCGCGGTAGAGTAAAAAGGTCAGGAAGAAGGCGTAGACCACGGCGATCGCCGCCGATTCGGAGGCGGTGAAGATCCCCGAGATGATCCCGCCCATGATCAGGATCGCAACACCCAGCGAGAGGAGCCCCTCGAAGAAGATAGTGATGGCCTTCTTCCAGCCGGGCCAGTTCTCCCGGGGGAAGTCGTACTTGACGGCCAGGACGTAGCTGGTGACCATCAACGAAAGTCCCAGGAGGATCCCCGGCAGGGCGCCGGCCAGGAAAAGCCTGCCGATCGACGTCCCCCCCGAGGCCATGGAATAGATGATCATGTTGTGGCTCGGCGGGATGAGGACCGCTTGGACGGCAGTCGTGACGGTCAGGGCGATGGCGAAGTGTCTCGTGTATCCCTTCTTCTCCATGGCCGGGATCATGACCGACCCCAGGGAGGAGACATCGGCGACGGCCGAGCCGGAGATCCCGCCGAAGAACATACTGTCCACGCAGTTGATCATCGCCAGCCCGCCCCGGATCCGGCCGACGAACAGGCTTGCCAGGTTGACCAAACGTTCGGCGATCTGCCCCTCGCTCATGATCTGGCCGGCCAGGATGAAGAAGGGGATGGCGATCAGCGGGATCGACTCCATTCCGTTGACCATCCGCTGGGCGATGATCATCAGATCAATGTCACTATAGAGGGCCGTGAAGATGGAGGAGAAGCCGAGGGCGAAGGCGATGGGCGTCCGCATCAGGATCAGGACGGCAAAGGAGCCCAGGAGGATGACGATGGCGATGGGGTCTTGGATCATGGCTTCTTTCCTCCGACGAGTCCGATGACCTGCTTGACGATCAGTTCCAGGGAGTAGAGGAGCATCAGAAAAGCGGCCACCGGTGCGGCCAGATAGATGAAGAGACCCCGCGAGACGAGGGTGGCCGGCGTCTGGGTGTCTTTTAGGGCCCAGGCCAGTTCGCCCCCCTTGACCAGGAGAAAAAGGGAGAAGACGGCCAGCAGGCTGTTGACGATGATCATGAGGATCTTCTGGATCCTGTCGGGGAAGAGGGTGGCGACGAATTCCACGCCGATGTGCAGGTGTTTGCGGATGCCGATCGCGGCGCCTGTCAGCCCGAACCAGACAAGGAGGATCATGGCGACCTCCTCGGTCCATGGGGAGATGACGTGGATGATCCGGAAGCGGGCGATGATCTGCCAGACAATGATCAGGGTCATGACAGCCAAGAGGAAGGCCCCGGCCGTCTCGATGAGGTTCATCAGAAAATCGAGGCCTTTCTCAATGGATTTTCCGATGCCGCTTGACCCCTGGGACGGGTCCTGACCGATTGTTGGCTGTGTGGCATTCAATGTCGATCCTCCTTGTCCGTTATACCGACCTGTCCCGACTGTTTCCAACATGGCGGGATACCATGGGGCATCCGGCGGACGTCAGCGGGATGTTCTTTTCATACGGGATGACGGCACCTGTCCGATCCCGGGGGCTATGGATGGGCGACTGAACCGACACGACAGGGAATCCGGAAAGTCAGGGGACAGGGGCAGATACAGAAAGGGGTGATGCAGAGGGTCGTCTCCGGGGAGGTGATGCACATAAGGCGAAATCCCTTTGCAGGGCATCGGCGACATGGGTCCAACCATCTCGATAACCGGGGACGTTCTCTCTATCGTCTGGATGATACCACTCCGCTTAAGATAGAAGCAGAGATCTGTTTCGTATAGTAGAACGATCTTCCTTATAACAAAACTTGTTGGCCTTGTCAATATATTTTGTTGGGGTTTTGAGAACCGAAATGGTAGATGATCAGACGTTTCGCGTCGTCGGAATAACGAACCGCTCCGCTGGAGGCCCGTCGCGAGTAGAGCCGGAACGGATCCCGGCGTTATCCCTATTCCTGTCTCTGTTGGAGACGGGTGGCCGATCTCGCGGGTTTGAAGCGGATCAATATCCCCCGGTCATTTCCGGAAGTCCTCCCGCTGCGGCGTGAAGACATCCAGGATCACGGAATCTTCGAGGGCTTCCACCCCATGGGGGAGGCCCGGCCGGACGTAGTAGGTATCTCCGGCCCGTAAGATCTTTCTGTCCCCGTCAAGGTTGCAGGCGAAGCTTCCGGAGACGATGTAGCTGATCTGCTCATGGGGGTGGCTGTGGACGGCGCCGATGGCTCCCTTCTTGAACCGGACCTCCACGGTCATCAGTTTTCCGTCGGAGGCGAGGATCTTCCTCTGCACGCCGGGGGCCACGGTCAGGCAATTGACTGTATCGTTGAGGATATACATGATCGGACTCCCTTCTTTTAAGACCAACCGAATCCCTTCTTAGAAGCGGGATTCCCATACCCCGGAGAAGTCGGCATCCGGATACTTAACTCAAGATATATGGAGATGCCTGGCAATGTCAAAAGAAATCGATGGCGACTGGAAGATGACTGCTCCAGGGGGCGAGGCGTAAGGAACTCGGTCGATTCGGAGTCCTGGCAGAGGCCCGAACCAAAAACGCGATCGGTTTCGGCATCGGAGCAAATTGAGGGACCCACCTGGCAGGGGACGGGACATGCCGATGACGGGACGACGGGATTTGGGAAAAATATAGTTGACAGAGAGGCACCGGACCCTTATAAAAACGTCGATTGAATCCGGCCGTGCGACAGACGGGGCGTCGATGCCCCAAGGGATCAGATGAAACGGCTGGCCAATTGGCGCGGCCGCGACGCTTGGACCGCCCGGCATGTGACGCGGTCCATTATGGACAGGCTCACAAGGATTGTGCCTCATGTCCATTGTCATTCCGGAATATCGCATCTCCACGGACCGCCTGAGGATCGGGGTCTTCATCCGCATCGAAGGGCTCAAGTGGCACGAGCACCCCTTTCTCTTCAAGAGCTTCAAGATCAGCAGCAACGACCAGATCCAGACCCTCAAGGCCATGGGAGTCAAAGAGGTGATCTGTGTCCCAAGCAAGAGCACGGCCCAGCCCCTCGGCGAGCATGACCATGAGGCCGTTTCCGATAAGAAGCCCGAACCGCCTGACCCAAAGGCTTCTGTCGAGCACTTGTGGCACATCAAACAGGAAAGGGCCGAAGAACTGAAGAAGCGGCAGGAGACGATCGTCCAATGCGAGAAGAGCTATATCGCCTCTCAGGAGAGGGTCGGCAAGATCATGGCCGGGGTCACGGCCGCCGATCCGGCTTCCGTGGAAGATGCCGCGGCTTTTGCCGAGGGGTTCTCGAAGAATTTTCTGGAGGATACCGAATCGACCCTTCACCTGATGCGTTTCACCGCCAACGACGAGACCACCTATTATCACTCCCTGAACGTGGCCGTCCTGGCCATGATGCTCGGCCGGGAGGCCGGGGTCCCGCCCGAAATGATGACGGTCCTCTGTCAGGGCGCCCTGTTCCACGACATCGGCAAGAGCAAAATCGATCGGAAAATCCTAACGAAAGAAACGGCGCTGACCCGGGCGGAGACCGAACTCATCCAGTTGCACCCCAAGTACGGCGTGGATCTCCTGGCCTACTCGGAGACTTTCCCGAAGCTCGGCCTCGTCATCATCTACCAGCACCATGAATGTTCTGACGGTTCGGGCTATCCCAGAGGAATCGCGGCTTCGCAGATCCATCAGTTGAGCAAGATCGTCGCCATCGCCAACGTCTACGACAACCACTGCAACAAGCGCAACCCCGCGGACTCGCTGACGCCGTCCGAGGCCCTCTCCTACATGTACTCCCGTCAGAAGTCTGCTCTGGGCGAGAAACTGCTCTCCTCGTTCATCCGTTGTCTGAGCGTTTATCCCCCCGGGACGGTGGTCCAGCTCAACAACGGCAGCATCGGTATGGTCATCGCCGTAAAACCGGGGGACCAAATCCACCCCAACATCGTGCTTTACGACCCGGAGATCCCTCCCAAGGACGCCCTGATCATCGACATGCAGGACGATCCGGAATTGCGGATCGTCCAAACGATCCGGCCCGCGGCTTTGCCGCAGGAGATCTTCGATTACCTCTCGCCGAGGACGCGGATCACCTATTATCCCGAGACCAGCACCCCCGGCGAGCCCGCCGCTCCGTAAGCGTCCGTTCCCGATGATCGAAGGAGGCTCCGGCTGTTCCCTCAGGGTTCCATAAAGCGTTCCCCTCGGCGGCCGTGGCGGCCGATCAGGAGCCCGAACCAGAGGATCAGGACGATGGACCCGCAGCCGCAGGCGAGCATCAGGGCGGCGCCGCCCCATTTCCCGATCAGCCAGCTTCCCAGCGCGCCGCCCACGGCGGAGGCCAGCGACGCGCGGGCTACATTGGCGATATTCATGTAAGTGGCCCGCATCTCCGGATGGGCCCGTCGATCGACGAAATCGATAATCCCTAACTGCATCATGCCGAAGCCTGGTCCCTGGAGGAGCGCCGCAGCCCATTTCCAGAGATAGGGCGTATCCAGGGTGAAGAGGGAGAAGAGGATCATGCGGATCCCGTTCAGGAACAGGCCCGAGACGATCAGCCACCGGTTTCCGAACGTGTCGATCAGCCTTCTGGAGAAGAACATGACCGGCACTTCGAAGATCGTCCAGGTCCCCAGGATGATCCCGATCTCCAGGGGCGTCTTCATGACGTCGTCAAAGAAATAGCCGGTATAAAGGTAGGAGGCGTTGGAGACCACGCCGACCAGAAAGATGAAGATCAGAAAGCCCTGGAATAGTCGGTCTTTTCTGAGGTGGTTCCAGGGGATCCGGATCGGCTGCGCTGCCGGTTTGCCTTCGATGCCGGACCATGCGGCGATTCCCATCAGGGCGAAGGCCAGGGAGGCGCCATAGAAGATCAAGGGGTCGTGGGGGAAGAGGAAGAGGCAGCCCCCCATCAGGATCGTGGAGAGGCTCCAGCCGTAGGTGCCCCAGAGCCGGTAGGTTCCGTAAAGTTCCCTCCGGGAGTGGCGGTTGAGAAACAGGAGGGTCTCCGCATCGATCATGGGGCTGATCGGATAGAAGCAGCCGTGAAGCAAAAAGAGCAGGGCGAAGATGAGAACGAACCGGCCGCCCATCCCCAAGGGACGCGCAAAATCCTCGCCAGCCAGTCCGATCAGGGCCGCGAAAAGGGCGACACCCAGACAGAAGACGGTGATCAGGTGCTGTCCCGACCGGAATTTGTCGGCTAGGATCCCCGCCGGGATGTTGGCGATCAGGCTCACCAGCGGCATTACGAAGAAGATCAGGCCGATCAGGCCGATGGCGGGCGTTCCGTCGGCGTGGACGATCACATGTTTATAGAAGATGCCGAAGTAGGGCGAGCAGATCCCCAGTCCGATGAAGAAAAGGAAGAAAAGGGTCTTGATGTAAATCGAGTGCCTTTTGACGTCATCCATGGAGGATTGGTCCTTTGTCCCCGGCATCCCTAGTCGGGCCGTGCATCTGCGGGGTACTGGACCCGGCGGCGCCCGAGTACCTGCAACACCTAGGCCGGACGCAGCACGACGGTGAACAGTTCTCCGGGTTCCTTCGACAGGATCGACGCCGCCAGTTCCTCCCTGAGCAGGCGCAGGCGCCTTGTCTCATCCTGGGTGAGGGTGAGGGCCTTGGCCTTACGGGAGAGGGCTGCGAATTCGGGCGAGGTGAGCCCTGGCCTCAGGGCAAGCCCGACCTTCCGGCCGTCGTATTCGACCTCGAAGTAATAACGCCCGCCGTTCGGGGCCTCGGGGGCCTCTTTGTCCCGGACCGCTTCCAGATCCAGGATCATCTTTCCCCGGGACCGGGCCCGCGTGACCATCTCAACCCCGTCGATGATTCCCCGGCCGTTCGGTCCCAGACCGGAGAGAAATCCGATCTTGTCCCGTTCAGGGGGGCACTGCGGCGTCAGGATCGAAAAGGCCATCTGCAGGACTTTGAAGGCCAGGGCGACGCCGCCGATATGGAAACGGCCATGGTACTTGACCATCTCTTCATAGCCGATCTCGAAGATGTCCTCCCCGTCCCGAACCGTAATCCGATCGTTCATGCTTGCATCCTGATCGTCCTGGATCGACGGCCGTCGTTCCTTGGCCGGTCTATCCGTCCTGTTGTTTTCAGCGGCCGGCCGGTTTTATTCCACCCTGGCGATCAGCCCCTCGATTGCCACGCCCTTCTCGAGCATGCCGTTTCCCAGGAGAAAGTCCTGGGTCTCCTTGAGTTCCCGGATATCAGAGGGCCTGATCCGGGGATCGAAGTCGTACCAGCCGGCCATCTGTTTGACCGCCTCGAGGGACAGCCCCGTCTCCTCCGCCGCCATCTCGTAGGCCTTCTGGGGCTGGTTCTTCATCAGGGCGATGCTCTCCCGATGAACCTTGAAGAATCGCCTGACCAGGTCCGGCTGCTGCCTGAGGAATTCGCCCCGGACGGCGATCGTGATCGTCGCCTCGATGAGCCCCTCTCCGGTAGTCAGGATCCGGGCTCCGGCGGCCTGGGCCCGGAGGAGGTCCGGACCGGCGCAGAGGGCCGCGTCGATGCTCCCATTGATCAGGGCTGCCGTGGCTTTGGCGATGTCCATGGAGAGATACTGGATCTGATCGGGCTTCAGGTTGTTCTTGAGAAGCGCCGTCAGGAGGAGCTGGTGAAGGATCGTCCCCTTGGGACCGCCGATCTTCTTGCCTTTGAGGTCCGCCACGGTCCGGATTGCCGGGGACTTCGTGATGATCGTGAAGGCCTTCGGCGCCCGGCTGTAGATCCCGATGATCTTGAGATCGACGCCGTTGGCCGCAGCCAGGATGACGGAGGTCCCGCCGATGGCGTTGCAGATGTCCAGGGAGCCCGCGGCGATAGCCTCGGTCTGCTTGGATCCCGAGGTGATCTCGGGATGGTTCACCCGGATTCCGTCCGGGCCGAACTCTTTCTCGAAGAGTCCCATCCTTTTCTCGACGATGGAGGGGATGAAGAGCTCGAGGCCCACGTCCGCCACCGAGGCC
>CAYOGU010000077.1:0-13045 GCA_964403345.1 uncultured Syntrophus sp.
TCACAGGCTTATCCACCTCGTTCTTGGCGGGATCGCTCTTCTGGTACTGCTGGATCACCTGTGCGGAAGAGCCCTTAATCTTGGAAATCATAATACACCTTCCCCTTTTGATCTTAACCCAATTATCGACATTTTACGCGGAAGACTTTAATCCTTTTTTAGGTTCGCTCCAGTCAGCTGTTTGTAAATCATAGTTTGCAGGCCAAGCCCCTCTCCCTTGCTGGACAGCTCGGTGGCCAGTTTCTGGTCCAGCAGCATTTCGTATGTCTGCCTTCCCTGGGACGATTTCAGGAATCCATCTTTGGGGATCGTCTGTCTCATGGTCTTGAGCATCTGATAAACCAGCATGGACTCAAAGTCGGCGCAGGCCTTCTTCAGTTTCTTCTCCTTGGCCGCAGCCGCAGCATCGGTTGTTTGACCCGTTGTTGCCGCGGTTGCCTTTCGCTCAGGCGATAGGTTGGTCGATATATTGTCCATAATCACATGATCTTAAGGTCCGCCTGAAGGGCGCCGGCTGCCTTGATGGCCTGAATGATCGTGATCAGATCCCGCGGGGTCACGCCGATGGCGTTGAGGGCCATGACCACATCCTGAATGGTAACGCCGCGGGGGACGACCATCAACTGCTTTTTTTCTTCCTGCATGGAAAGACCGGTATCCTTGGTGACCACCGTCTGACCGCCCGGTGCGACAATAGTGCCGTTCCTTCGGTCCCTGGCCGTCACCCCGCCGCCTTCCGGGGGTTTGGGGGCAAAGGGCAGGGGTTGCGAGACGTTCACGGTTTCCTTGATCTGGATGCTCAGGTTCCCGTGCGCGATTGCCACGGTGGAGATCCGGACGTTTTCTCCCATGACGACCGTTCCCGTCTTTTCGTTCATGACGATGACCGCCCCCATTTCCACAGGCACGTCGATGTTTTCGACCCTGGCGATGATGTCGGCCATGTTCCCTTCGGACGAGGCGACCCGCACGGCGACCGTGCCGGAATCGACGGCCTGCGCATCCAGGGTCTTGACCTGGCTGGAAACCGTAGCGGCCAGCTTCGTTGCGGTCGAGAAATCCGGCTGGAAAAGGTTGATCGTGAATTTCTTCTCTTTTCCGAAGTCGTATTTGACTTCCCGCTCCACCACGCCGCCGTTGGCGATGATCCCGACATTCGTCTGGTTCTTGGTCACGCTGGCATTGGCGCCGCCTGCGGAGAATCCCCCGATCAGGAGGGGCCCCTGGGCTAGTGCGTAGACCTCGCCGTCAACAGCCCTCAAGGGAGTCATCAACAACTGGCCGCCTTGGAGGCTGGTGGCATCCCCGATCGAAGAGACCGTGACGTCGATCCTCGTGCCGGTCTTGGCAAAGGGTGGCAGTTGGGCGGTCACCATCACCGAGGCGATGTTCTTCGCTTTCGGGGTCTTGTCCCGCATGGAGATGCCCTGGCGGCTCAACATGTTGGCGATGGTCTCCTTGGTGAAGCCGTTCTTGACGTCGTCCCCGGTTCCCATCAGGCCGACCACCAGGCCGTAGCCGAGCAACTGGTTCTCCCGAACCCCTCCGAATCCGGCAATGTCCTTGATCCTGGCGGCCTGAACGGGAAGGGCCTCTGCCAGGAAAAGGACGACAGCCAAAGATATTATCCAATTTCGTTTCATTAGAACGGCCACCCCCAGTCCAAAGCGCGCGTCAGCCAACCCGAATGCTGCTTGTCGCTGAGCGTGCCGCTGCCCGTATAGACGATCCTCGCGTCTGCGATGTTGGTCGATGATACCGTGTTCTCCGACGAGATGTCTTCAGGTCGGATGATTCCCGTGATGACGATGAATTCGTCCTCGGCGTTGAGCGTCAACTGCCGCCTCCCCTCGATCAGAAGATTGCCGTTATCGAGGACCCTGACCACGCGGGCGGTGACGGTTGCCTTGAGTTTGCCGCCGCGGGAGGTGTCGCCGGTCCCCTTGAGTTCGTTATAGTTTGTCCCCGCGACGGACAGGGAGGTTCCCAGGTTGGCATTCTTGTTGATGAGCGACGTATCCAACCCCAGCAGGGCGCTGATCCCGGAAGAGGTTTTTGAGTCCCTCTTGGTGTTGGTATTGGCCTGGTTCTGACCGCTTGATGACTCTTCGATGATGATGGTGACGATATCGTTCACATAGCGGGCCTTGTTGTCGCTGAAGAGCATGCTCCGGCTGTTCTCGCCGGGCCACAGCGAACCGGGGGTGGTAACCGGTTTGACGATGGTGATCGGCTGCTGTTTCGCCTTCGGCTGGATCTCATCCGGCCGGGTACCGTAACCGGAGCAGCCCAACAGCAGGGTCAATGTGATGAGGCCGATGGGGACTCGGATCTTCATGGTGTCTCCTAATACTCGATGCCGACCAGGGAATCGCTTAGGACCCTGGCGTAGATGACCTTGTTCGAGGTGATGTTCCTGACCCGGACCATGCTGCCGGCGGTTCCGTCCTCTTCGGACAGACCCAGGGTGATGATCTGCATGGGACCGTTGTCAAAGACGATCTTGACCATCTTCCCCTTTCGGACCACAGGGGCCTCTTTCAACATGAAGGCCTGGAACTCCGCTCCGGCCGCGATCTGGGTCGAAAGCCGCTTGCCCACAATGTCCTCCAGGGAGGATACGGCTTGCGGATGGATCCGGCGGACCCATTTCTGGAATGTCCGGACATCGTGATCGGTCAAAACCGTTCCCGGCGATAACGACCGCGTTGCCACAAAGACGTTCTGAAGGACCTCGATCCTGGCCCGGATGGTGTCTGTCCTGATGAGATTGCTCCCGCGGAGGGACCGGACCACAAAGACCATATCGCCGATGAAGTCGGCGTTGCCGGTGGATTCGACCCGCAGGGTGACATGACCGTCCTGGTTCCTGTTTTCCGGCTCTGCGGACAGGAAATCGACCCGGGCGGTCCCTGGCGGCCAGGGCATGTTGGCCTCCACGTATTCCCGGACAGCCGTCTGGAGGGGATAGGCCCCTCGGTTATTGTCCGCATGGGCGGCCAAGGCGAAAAACGCCATGGCCAGGATTGCCATGATGAGGATCCGTGTCTGTTTCACTATGACCTCTTGAGGTTGTTCACAACACCCAGCATGCTGTCCGCCGTCTGGATGGACTTGGAGTTGATTTCGTAGGCCCTCTGCCCGGTGATCATCTTGACCATCTCGTCGATGAGATTGACGTTCGACAGTTCGAGATAACCCTGGGAGATGGTTCCCCGGCCATCGAGATTCGGATTGCCCACGGTCGCTTCACCGGAGGCGTCCGTCTTGTTGTAGAGATTCCGGCCGATGCTGCTCAGGCCGGCCGGGTTGACGAACGTGGCCAATTGGATCTGACCGATTTGGGTGGTGACCCCTTTGCTGTCCGTTGAGTTGATCTGGCCGGACTTGTCAATGGTGATCGTGACGCTGCCTGTGGGTACGGTGATGTTGGGGACCAGCAGCAGGCCTTCCGAGTTGCAGACTAGGGAGTTCTTGTTGAGCTTGAAATTTCCGGCGCGGGTGTAGGCCGTCCCGCCGTTCCCGTCGTCGATCTGGAAGAAACCGTCCCCTTCGATCGCCAGATCGAAGGTGTTGCCGGTCTGCTGGTAGTCGCCCTGGCTGAAGATCTTCTGCGTCGAGATGTTCTTGGCTCCCATGCCGATCTCGATGCCGGCTGGAAGCTGAACGCCCGTGGATGAAGTCGCCCCGGCCTTTGAATAGACCTGATACATGAGGTCCTGGAAGTTGGCCCGCGACTTCTTGAAGCCGGTGGTGTTCACGTTGGCCAAGTTGTTGGCGATGACGTCCTGATCGACCTGCTGGGCAGCCATTCCTGTCGCAGCGGTATAGAGCGATCTAATCATGAAAAACCCCTTTCTTAGCCGATCCGTCCAACTCGGCTGGTGGATAACTTGTCCTCCTCGGACAAGGTGTGGATGACTTTCTGATAGGTTTCAAACGACCGATTGACCTCGATCATCTCAGCCATTTCCTTGACGAGATTCACGTTGGACGATTCGAGGCATTCCACTTTGACCTCGGGTTTGTCGACAGGCTTCATGCCGGCTGTTCCCGGATCCCTGTATAAGCCGCCGCCGAGATTGGTCAAGGCCTGGCGGTTCGAGAAATCGACGATTTTGAGCTTGCCCACCGAATTTCCGTCCACGTATACGGAGCCATCGCTGCTGATGTTCACCTTGCCGTTGCCGAGCGTGATGGGTCCCCCGTCGCCGACGACGGGGTCACCCGCTTGGGTGACGATCTGGTTTTGTCTGTTCACCGTGAAATCGCTTTTGCGCGTGAAAGCCTGTCCCTCGGCCGTCTGCACGACAAAAAAACCGTCCCCCTGGATTGCCAAATCGAGCGGGTTGCCTGTTTTCTGGACGAGTCCCTGGGAGAAATCGGTATAGAGGATATTTCCGGACAGGTTGTTGCCCTCGCTCACGCCCGCCTCTTCGATGATCTTCATGGCCCGCAGGTGCTGCGCCTTGAAGCCGGTTGTCGATGCATTGGCCAGGTTGTTGGAGATGTAGTCGAGTTGCCGGATTCTTTGATCCATCGATGCAGCTACTGAGGAAATATCGTTGGACATTGGCTTTCTCCCTGCATTTTGATTGAAAATCTTTGCAAGGTATGTGCCAATGGCAATTTGTTGATGAAATCAGACGGTTTCGGTTTGGCCCCGTCAGGCGAATCCCCTTGAAAGGACCGGAGCCCGGCATTTTTTGCCGTTATGACGAAGCGCTGTTTCGGTATCGGTCGTTTGCCGAATAGACGAAGGCGAGGATTTCGGCGACGGCCTTGTACAACTCGACCGGAATCTGTTCATCAATCTCCAGCTTACTGAGGATCTGGACAAGGCCAGGGTCGTTCTTGATGGGGATGTGGTTCTTTTTGGCAATCTCGATGATCTTCTCGGCGATGGCGCCCTTTCCCCTTGCGACCACTTTCGGGGCGGCATCCTTGTGTCTGTCGTATTTCAAGGCCGCGGCCAAGATTGTTTCGGGATTATTCATACGCACAGGTTGATGGTGTTTTGCGAATAGATCTGGTGGTCCAGAAGAAAATCCTGTTTCCAGGAGGGGAGATCCCTCTCCAGGATGCACTGGACTTGGGGAGCGACGTACCCGAGACCAGATAGCTTTTCCTGGAGTTCAGCAAGGCATCGTTCCATGAAATCGGCGGTGCCGGGGGTGGAACATTTGATCGTGCATTGAAGGGTCCCTCCCCGGAAAGACGCTTCGATGGCCAACTCGCCTAGGGCATCCATATCGACAAAAAGGACCACCCTGTAACGGGATTCCTTGCCCTGTCCGTTCTTTTCCTTCTCCGTTTCAATAAAGAGATCCTGCATCCGGATGCCGTCGGAGCATTGAAAAGGGATCTGGAATGCGAAGAGCTGGTCCTGGTCCTGCGCCAAGACATTGACGATCTGTAACGATTCGATGACCTGCAGGGCATGATCGACGAAATTAGCAAGACCTTCAAGTTTCTGCTGCCACCCCATTTTTATTAAATCGTCATTTGTTCCAACATATTGGAGTTCTGATGCGAGATTCAAAAGAATGGTTTTCAGGTTGGGGGGATTATCCCCCTCTGCCCGGAACGAGGGATCGGCCAGGATTTTTTTGAGGTCGCTCTCCAAGGTCAGTCCCAGGGCCGTCAGGCTTTCTTTGAGGTAAAGCGGATCGTTGAAGCTGGATCGGGATACGATGACCTGTTCCAGCACCTTGGGGAGAGTCTGGAGGTCCTTGTTGGTTATAAGTTTCGATAATCCATCAATATTCTCATTCGAGAGGAGATCCTTGAGGGAGATGAACAGATCCTTCAGCGCATTGGGGTTGGATCGAAATAACTTAACAAAATTGATGGTTTTGATGGAATCTTCATCGATGGGATCTAGGACCCGCAGAACCAGGCTCGGCAGAAGCTGTTCAACACGGACCGTCAATTTATCGCCAGGTTGAAGGGGAAAGGGACTTTCGGCAATGACCGTCGAGCCCTTGATCTGGAGGCAGGCCTTTTGATCAGGGGTACACCCGGTGACAAGCGCCCTGAGGGTTTCACCGGGGACTAGATTTTTTGAGGAAGTCGCCGTGTTAACTCCAGAAGATTCCTGGGCGGGTGCAATCGCCCTGATCATCTCCGGGGATATGGTGAGAGAGGTCATGGTTGGGGCTATACCTTGATATCAATATGGCCTTCGGGATCGCGATCGACAGAAGCGTCATCCTCTGTTTCCTTGGGGGGATGATGGCCCTCCCGGGAAGGGTTCCTGTGCTGTTTTTCACCTTCCCCTTTTGCGCGGACGGACTCCTTCTCTTCGGATTCGTTCACCTTCTGCAGCATTCTTCGATGTTCCTGGCTGAGCTGAATTTCGAAGTATCGCTGTTGAACATCGGGATGTTGCTGCTGGATCTGTTGAATCCGTTCCGTAAGGCTCGACTGCAGAATGCTCTCGTGACGATCAATCGCTCGGACCATGACGGCACCTTTAATCTATCTCCTATGCATCATAATGGTTATCGGAAAAGCATCGTGATGACTTTAGGTGACCGGAGTGGGGCCGTCATCCCGACCGAGCGCTGGATCCGAAACTGAACAGGAGCATTTTCCGATGCAGTTCATGGACGGCCTCCGCTTAGTGAGACCCCATACGATATTTATTAGGAGAGTGTTCTCCAACCTCCCTTCTCAATGGTCGCCGATGCCGCCTGGCCTCCAGCATATCCCCGGTGTCGAAGCATATCCTCTTTCTGACCTATCTCCATGAATCCTTCAGGGCGCTCCGGAGGCGCACGATGGCCTGCGTGTGCAGCTGACAGACCCTGGATTCCGTCAGATCGAGAATCCTGCCGATTTCTTTCATGGTCATCTCGTCGCTGTAATAGAGAGACATCACCAGCTTCTCTTTCCCCGGCAGATCGTCAATCAGCTTCTTCAATTGGGTCCTGAGCTCTTCCCCTGCGAACAGATCGAAAGGGGTTCCCCGATTGACGGATTCCATGACTTCTGCAGAACTATGGGTCTCAAGATACTCGGGCGTGAGGTCCTCCTGGCTTATGAGGGGAATGCCCTTGGTATCATCGAGCAGTTTATAATATTGCTCCAGCGTGATTCCGAGGTAATTGGCCACCTCTTCTTCCTCCGGACGCCGGCCCAATGTCTTCTTCATGCTGGCGAAGGCTTCCTCGAGCTTGGTGTCTTTATGACGGATCGAACGAGGTACCCAGTCCCTGGACCGCAGTTCATCGAGGATCGCGCCGCGAATCCGGAAGCGGGCGTAGGTCTCGAACTGGACGTTCCGGTTTTCATCAAACTTGTCAAGGGCTTCCATAAGCCCTATGATGCCAACATTGAACAGGTCTTCACGGTCGGCCGCGTCGATGGGCAGTTTGACGGACATCCTCCCGACAATGCTCTTGACGAGAGGGCCGTATTTCATGATCAATTTGTCGCGGTCCTTGTTTACGGCCATGGTGTCAATTAAAAAAACTCATTACCCCGTCATCCTCCCGCTCCGATGAGGACTGGCAGAGTTTCTTCGCCACTTCCCGCAGGCACTTGACGGATGGGGAATTGGGATATCGCTCCGCCAAGAGCTTCTGCTGCTTGACGGCTGATGGAAGGTTCTCGTCGTAGACGATGTGTCCCAAATTTTCGATGGCCAGGTTCAGAAAATGATCTGTGGCCTGGGCCAGGCGCAGAAAGACTTCCGTGGCCTCCTGTTGCGTTTTGACCATGTTGACCAGAAGCTTGAATCTCTTTTTCGCATGCCGCTGGTACAGGACCTTGATCAGGGCATAGGCGTCGGTCAGGGAGGTTGGCTCCGGCGTGACCACCACAATGGTTTCCTTGGCAACCATGTTGAAGTACATGACGTTTTCACTGATTCCGGCACTGGTGTCGATCAGGAGATAATCGGGACGCGCTTGCAGGGTGTTCATGGCATCCTGGAGCGCCAATTTCTGTGTCATGGTCAGGGTGGCCATTTCCTGTATCCCCGAGGAAGAGGGGAGGATCTTGAACCCTCCGGGACCGGTGAGGATAATATCCCTGATGGCCTTCTCGCCCTTCAGGATATGGTAGAGGTTGTATTGGGGGGTAAGACCCAGAATGAGATCGATGTTCGCCAGCCCGCAGTCTGCATCCAGCACGAGGGTCTTCTTCTTCATCCCGGCAAGCAGGAAGGCGAGATTCGCCACGATGTTCGTTTTCCCCACCCCCCCCTTTCCGCTCGTGACGGAGGCGATACAGGTCTTGTTCCTGTGTACAGCGGGTATCTCTTTCGGCATGGCGTCCCGTGTCTCTCTTTCATGTACGGCGAGCTGCCTTAGTATGTTGGCCTGGTCCACTTTAACCTCTCAGTTCAATCTCTGTCTCTGTTGCAGAATCAGTTTTGCAAGACTCTCGGGGCTCGCCGGCTCTATATCGCGCGGGACGTTCTGTCCTGTGGTCACGTAAGAGACCGGTTTCCCCAGATCCTGGATGACATCGTAAAGACACCCGAGGGAACGGCATTCGTCCACTTTCGTCAGGATGATTCGGTCGTAACCGAAGAGCCCAAAGCGATCGGCCGTTTCCAGCAGGTATTCCCTGTTTGCAACGGGGTTCAAGAGCAGCAGCGTTTCCACGGCTGGATCCAGGATCGACTTCAACGATTTCAGCGAAGGGCTGTCGTTGTGATTTCGACCGGGGGTGTCCACAAGGATCACGTCTTTCTCGGCAAAGGTCGCCATGGAGTCCTGGAAGGCCGCCTTTTCCGAGGCGACTTGGATGGGAATGTCCATGATCTTTGCGTAGATTTTCAACTGTTCCGCCGCCGCAATCCTGAAGGTGTCGGTGGTGATCAGGCCGACCTTCTTCTTCTTGTCGAGGCTGTAATGGGCGGCAAGCTTGGCCAGGGTCGTTGTCTTGCCCACGCCTGTAGGCCCGATCAAAGCCATGATCCGTCTCTCCTTGCCGCGATCCTTTGGAAAGGAGCGGGCGATCAGCCGTTCGATTATGCCGATCCCCTTCTCATAGGTGTCCCTTTCCTCGCGGGGGAAATCCTTTTTGATGGTTTCCAACAGCTGTATTGATTTGTGGCGGGAGATCCCGTTGGAAATCAGCGTTCGATAGACATCCCGGAGGTGAGGGGCATTTTGGGCCGCGGCACTGTCGAACAGGACATTCATCGTTTCCCTGAGATCCGTCAGATCCCTCTGGAGAGAAAACGTCTGGGTCAGCCCATCGAGGTGGGACCGGAGATCTTGGAATTCCTGCCTGAGGCAGGAGATCCATTCATCCTGTCGCTCTTCTCTCCTGGGAACCCCAGGGCCATCGCCAGGAGGGTTTTCGGTCTTGTCTTTTGCGGCCACCACCTCGAGGAACCCCGATCGGCCGGTCATTTTCTTGGTCGAGAGAATGATGGCATCGGGACCGAGATCCTTCTTGATTCTGGCCATCGCTTCCTGCATGGAGGCTGCTTCATATCGTTTGTATTGCATATTAGACTTCCACCATTCCATGGGATGTAATGTTGGTATCGGTCGTTATCTCATTATGGGCCAAAACGACGATGTTCGGGAAAAACCGTTCCAGGATCTTTCTCAAGTGAGGTCGCGTATTGGCTGAGCACAAAATGATCGGAGGAAGGCCGATGGACTGGAAGCTCCCGAGCAGGCGGCTGGTTTTTTCAACCATTTTTCTGACGAATCCATGATCGGGTGACACGAAGGATTCATATTCCGTGTGTTGGACGGAACGGCCGATGACCTCCTCGATTTCCGGCGTGACCATGATGACGTGAATCGTGCGTTCCCGATCCTGGTATTGCCGGGTGATCGTCCGAGACAGGGCTTGACGGACATAGCTCGTCAGGATGTCGATATTCTTCGTCATGGAGATATGGTCCGCCAGGGTTTCGATGATCAACATCATGTCGCGAACCGAGACCCGCTCCTTGAGCAGGCGCTGCAGAACCTTCTGCAGGGTTCCAATCGGGATCACCTTCGGCACCAGGTCTTCAAGGACATTGGGATAGGCGCCCGCAAGGCTGTCCAGAATGGACTGGACCTCCTGGCGGCCGAGGAGCTCATCCACATGGGATTTGATGATTTCGGTGATATGGGTGGTCATGACCGTTGCGGAATCGACCACGACAAATCCTTTGGACTGAACGCTTTCCACATCCCGTTGCGGAATCCACACCGCCGGAAGACCGAACGCCGGCTCTTTGGTCGGGATTCCGGTGATCTTTGCCCCGGTCTCTTCAGGGACGATGACCAGGGAGTGGTCTGGGATCAGCTCCCCGCGGGCGATTTCAATCCCCTTTATGAGGAAGGAATACTCGTTCGGCTTGAGCTGGAGATTGTCGCGGATGTGGATGGCCGGCATGATGAAGCCCAACTCGCCCGCCATCTGTTTCCTGAGGGACTTGATCCGGTGGAGGAGTTCGCCACCCTGAGACGTATCCACGAGGGAAATGAGCCCATAGCCGACTTCAAGACCGAGCGGGTCCAGTGGAACGAGGAGTTCCGCCGGGGTTTCTGCGGCCGGTGCAGGGGCCTCTTCCTTCTCTTCGGTCTTCTCTTCGGTCGATTGAAAGAGTCGATAAGCAAGAAAAGCCATGACTCCCGCGACGATGATGAACGATACCTTGGGCATTCCCGGGATCAGTGCAAAAGTAAAGAGCATGATCGACGAGACGGCGATTGCCTTGGGTTGGGTGAAGAGTTGCTTCTTGATCTCTGAGCCCAGTTCGACCGTCGTGGCCGTTCGGGTGACCAGCATACCGGCGGCCGTTGAAACGATCAGGGCGGGCACCTGCGTCACAAGGCCGTCTCCGACCGATAGAAGGGTATAAGTCCTGGCGGCGTCCACGAGGGGCATCCCCTGTTGAAGGGCACCGATGATGAGTCCCCCGATCACGTTGACCAGGACGATGATCACCCCGGCGATGGCGTCTCCCCGGACGAACTTGCTGGCACCGTCCATGGCCCCGTAAAAGTTTGCCTCATTTTCGATCTCACCACGGCGTCGACGCGCCTCAGCATCGGAAATCAGGCCGGTATTCAAGTCGGCGTCGATGCTCATCTGTTTCCCAGGCATGGCGTCGAGTGTAAAACGGGCGGCAACCTCGGCAATTCTTGTGGCCCCTTTTGTGATGACGATGAAGTTGATCAGGACCAGGACGCTGAAAACAATCAGCCCGACGACATAGTTGCCCCCCACCACAAAGGTGCCGAAGGCCTTGATGACCTGACCCGCTGCACCGGTTCCCTCATTGCCGTGGAGGAGGATAAGCCGGGTGGAGGCCACATTGAGGGAAAGCCTCAACAGGGTGACAACCAGCAAAATCGATGGAAATACTGAAAAATCGAGTGGTTTTGAGACAAACATGGCCATGAGCAGGATGATGATGGAGATGGTAATGCTCAAAGAAAGGAGGATATCCAAGATGAAGGTCGGCAACGGCACCACCATGACGACCAGAATCCCGATGACGCCCACGGCCAGCGCGGCGCTGCTGCTGTTCATGATCTCAGAGAGATAGTTTCTTTTCACTGCAATCGCTTGGGCCATCAGGCAAACATCCTTTTCTGCTTTAATGAGTAGACCTGAGCCAAGATCTCAGCGACGACCTTGTACAGGTTTTCTGGGATGCTGTGCTCTACAGGAACCTTCTTATACAATACCTGTGCCACCGGCTTGTTCTCGATCACCGGGATACCGTTCTTTCTGGCTATCTCCTTGATTTTTTCAGCTAAAAAATCTGCTCCCTTGGCAATGACCACAGGGGCGTTCATCGTTTCCGGCTCGTAGCGGATTGCGACGGCAAGATGGGTGGGGTTTGTGATGACCACATCGGCCTTCGGGATGGCCGCCATCATCCTCTTCCTGGCCATTTCCCGCTGAAGACGCCTGATCCTCCCCTTGATCAGGGGATCCCCTTCGGTCTGTTTATTCTCCTCCTTGATCTCCTGTTTGGACATCTTCATGCTCTTTTCATATTCCCACTTCTGGTACAGGTAATCCATGACGGCCATCACGACCAGGACCCAGCAGGTGGTCATAAGGATCTTGAAGGAAATCCGGCCGATATAGGCAAGGATCTCCTGAATGTTGTAGTCCATCAAAGGGACGATGGAGCGGGATTCGCCCCTTACCGTCAAATAGGCCACAAAGCCGACAATGGCGATTTTGGAAATGCTTTTGACCAATTCCACAAGGGATTGGAGCGAGAAGAGTCTCTGGAATCCCTTGAGAGGGTCTATCTTTGAAAATTTGGGAGCGATCGCCTCTGTCGAGAAGAGAAAGCCGACCTGCAGGATGTTGGCGAGGAAACCTGCAAGCATGGCGACTACCAGAAATGGGATCAGGAGCAGAAAAGCTTTGAAGGCAAAATCCACAAGGATCATCTGGATATTGTCCGTGGAGATGGACAACTGTCCCGACTTCTGGAAGTAGGCCCGCATCAGGTCCATCAGATGATTCGCCATGGCGGAGGCGCCGAAATAGAAATAGATCAGGCAGGAACCGAGGACCGCGACCGATGCCAATTCTCTGCTTTTGGCGACCTGTCCCTTCTCGCGCGTCTCTTCCCTTCGCTTTGGTGTGGCTTCTTCGGTTCGTTCTTGATCTTTGGATTCGTCTGCCATGGATTTTCCGTCCGTTTTCTGACGTAGGCGTTAAAAAATTTACACCCCTCTACATCAATCGGAGCAAGGCTTGGACTTCAGCGTTTAACCCCGTCATGGCCCGTTGAACCAGGCTGACGAAGACCGGTACCGTCAGACCCAAAAAGAACAGCCCCGTGGCGATCTGCAGGGGGAATCCCACGATGAAAACATTGATCTGTGGGACGGTCCTGGCCACCACACCGAGGGCCACGTTGGCGAACAGCAGCGCGGCCATAACGGGGGCACTGATCTTGACCGCCGTGATGAATAGGCCTCCGGAGTATTGGATCAGGGTCTTCATCAGGGGACCGGAGAATTGATAGTTGAAGGGGGCGATGATGCGATAGCTGTCCGCGATGGCATAGATGAACATATGATGCGCATCGACGGCGAGATAGACG
>CAYOGU010000078.1:0-12892 GCA_964403345.1 uncultured Syntrophus sp.
ACGGAAGCTTATATAATACCTGCATTTAATATGCAATACCTAAAGCCTTTCGTCGCGTTTCGGGGTGGATCCCGGGGCCTTTCCTAAACGGGTCCGGGGTCTTGTGGGGAATTTGTCGAATCGGATGACTTCGGCCGCCCGATCCCGGGGATGGGGCGGGCGGGACGGGGATTCAAGAAGCGAGAAGAGGAGGAGTGCTATGGATAAGAAAGTGACCGTCGTCGGGGCCGGGAATGTCGGCGCGACTGCCGCGCAGCGTCTGTGCGAGAAGGCCCTCTGCGATGTGGTGCTGGTGGATATCATCGAAGGCGTGCCCCAGGGCAAGGCCCTCGACCTGACCGAGGCCGCACCCGTTGAAAAGCATGACGCCCATCTCATCGGGACCAACAGCTACGAAGAGACCAAGAATTCGGACATCGTCATCATCACCGCCGGCATTCCGAGAAAACCCGGGATGAGCCGCGACGATCTTCTGGCCACCAACAAGGGGATCATGACGAAGGTTACCGAGCAGGTGGCAAAATATTCCCCCAACGCGACGCTGATCATCGTGAGCAACCCCCTGGACGCCATGTGCCATGTCGCCTATGACGTGAGCGGCTTCCCCAAGAACCGCGTGATCGGCATGGCCGGCGTTCTCGATTCGGCCCGCTTCCGCTCCTTCATCTCGATGGATCTGAACGTTTCCGTGGAGAACATCCATGCTTTCGTCCTCGGCGGACACGGCGACACGATGGTGCCGCTGCCCCGCTACTCGACCGTGGCCGGCATCCCCATCACGGAACTGATCCCGAAGGACCGCCTGGATGCGATCGTCACCAGGGCCCGGAACGGCGGGGCGGAGATCGTCAGCCTCCTGAAGACGGGGAGCGCCTTCTATGCCCCGGCCTCCTCGGCGGTGGAGATGGCCGAGTCGATCCTGAAGGACCGCAAGAAGATTTTGGCCTGCGCCGCCTACCTGGAAGGCGAATACGGGATCAAGGGACTGTTCATCGGTGTCCCGGTGAAGCTCGGCAAGGGCGGGATCGAGGAAGTCATCCAGATCAAGCTGACTGCCGAAGAGGACGCCGCCCTGAAGAAATCGGCGGCGGCGGTTCAGGAACTGGTCAACGCGATGAAGAAGATGGCGTAGGAACACAAAGCCATTCGGAAACGAGAAGGGCCTCCCCTTGGGGAGGCCCTTTTTTTAATCCCTTGGCGGTTCAGATCCACCGGCAGGCGATAGGGGATCTTGCCGGTGATCGGCCGGGGGAGCTCCGACGGGGGCGGGATCGGTGTCCCTTCGACCGTTGGGTTCCGGCGGGGGTGGGGAAAGGTTCGGGCTTCCCCCGCCGGGGTCGTTGCCGGGGGGCGGGCACGGCTGTTCGCATTTCCATCCCTGGTAGGTTCCGAAACGGGTGACGAGTACCGCCCCGAGACCGATGACGATGGCGATGGCCTTGATCATCCAGCCCAGATAGGGGATCCAGCCGATCAGCCACAGGAAGATCAACCCCCAGAAGGTTTCGCGGATCATGCCCGTGTTCCTGCGCCTGAGGAGGCGAAGGAGCCAGCCCCCGAGGAGCTGGCCGACGGCGATGAAGCCCAGGAGGATCGAACAGACGACGACGATCACCTCCAGGGGGATGAGGGCGATCCCTACGACCGATATGGTCAGGAGAATCGCCAGGGGGGCGATCAGGACGAGCCCCAGAAGTCCGCAGAGGACCACCTTGAAGGAGTTCTCGGTGATGGCCTCCGAAACGATACGGACCGGTTTCGGCAAGAGGGCGGCGATCAGCAGCGCCAGGACGAGGATGACCAGGAATATGGAGAGAGAGATGATGGCGAAGACCCAGGACCACCCTTCCCATTCGGAACTCAGGGCTGTGGTCAGGGTTTCCTGGAGGTTGGAGGAGTTGATCTCGGTCAGATTGCCGTTTACCTCCGCGCCCCGTGCCATCACGATGACGCCGCCGACGGAGGTGACGGAGCCTCCGACCACGGCGGTCCTGCTGAGGACCACCGAGTTGCCGATGGCCACGACACTGTTCTCGACGGTTCCCGTGACGGTGACCTGACCGCCGATCGCGATCACGTTGAGGGCCTTCTGGCCCGCTTCAATCGTGATGTCGCTGCCGAGCCTGATGATGCTCTTGGCCTCCGACGCCACCGCCGGTGCGGCCAACACCTCCAGCAGGAGCAGGAGGACGATGCCCAGTCCGATTCTTTTCATGGATCCACTGTCCCTTTCCCCGAACCCCGCGGCCGTTCCCTGCGCCCTTCGGGCCTGGCCCCCTTGAGGCGGCTTCAGGTCGAAGCCCTCCTCTGCCGCCAATATTCGATGACCCCGGGCAGGACCGACAGGATGATGATCGTGATGATGACCAGCGTGAAGTTGTTCCGGATCATGGGGAGATTCCCGAAGAAGTATCCCCCGAAGATGAAAAGGCCGATCCACGAGATGCCACCGACGACATTATAGCAGATGAAACGTGGATAGGCCATCTCCCCGATACCGGCTACGAAGGGGGCGAAGGTGCGGATGATCGGGATAAAGCGGGCGATTACGATCGTCTTGCCCCCGTGCTTTTCATAGAATCGGTGCGTCCTCTCGAGGTACTCCCGCTTCAGGAAGCGGGAGCCGCCGTTGTGGAACACCCGGGGACCGATGTAGTGGCCGACTGTGTAGTTCACCGTGTCTCCGGTGATGGCCGCAATGGACAGGAGGATGAAGAGCCACTGCACCTCGAGGGGGCCCTTGAGATAGGGGTTCGCGGCGAAGGCCCCGAGGCCGAAGAGGAGCGAGTCTCCCGGGAGGATCGGCGTGACGACCAAGCCCGTTTCGCAGAAGATGATCAGGAAGAGCACTACGTAGGTCCAGACGCCGAAGAACTGAAGGAATTCACCGAGGTGCCTGTCCAGGTGAAGGAAGAGATCGACCAGGGTGATGAACAGATCCGCCATAAAGTTATTCCATTTCCCATGCGAAGTTTCGCCTTCCGCGGCGCCGGAAAGGGGCCACCGAAAGACGGGCCGTAGTATAGGGAAGGGAGGTCGGCCTGTCAATGACAAAGGGACGAAAGCATGGGAATATTTATCGCCTAGAGTACCACTTGGCGATCGTCGCCTGAAGGGTGGCGACATTAAAAGGCTTGCTCACATAGTCGTCCATGCCGACCGTTCGGCACTGTTCCCGGTCTCCCTCCGTATCGTAGGCGGTCAGGGCCACGATCGGGACGTGTCTGGCGGAACCGGCGTCGGGGCGGTGGTTTTCCAGATCCCGGATCCGGGCGGTGGCCTCGAAGCCGTCCATCTCTGGCATCTGACAGTCCATGAAGATCATGTCGTAGGTCCCCCGGCTGAAGGCCTCCACCGCCTCCCGCCCGTTTGCGACCGGATCGACCTGGCATCCGCAATGCTCCAGCATGGCCTTCCCGAGCATCTGGTTGAGGGGATTGTCCTCGACGAGCAGGACGCGGCACCCGGAGGGTGGGGTCCGGTCCGGGGCGGATCGGTCCGGGGAAACGGAATTTCGGGGATCGCGGTCGACAGGGGTAGACACAGGTTTCTCCTTTCAGTGGCCTTCATGATTTTCCCCGGCCCCCTCGTCTCCGGGGCGGGGATGTATTTTAGCTCCGCATGCGGTCCAGAAGGGGACGCAGGGCCTCCTCATCCATGGGATTAGCGAAGAAGAAACCCTGGCCGCTTCGGCAGTGGATCCTCTGCAGTTTTGCCTGTTGTTCCGAGGTCTCCACCCCCTCGGCGATTACGTCGATGCCGAGGTTCTGGCCGAGCATCAGGATCGTTTCGACGATCTTTCCCTGTTCCCCGTTGGAGGCCAGCCGGGTGATGAAGGAACGGTCGATCTTCAGCGTATCGATGGGCAGGCTCTGGAGATAGTTCAGGGAGGAGTAGCCGCTGCCGAAATCGTCCAGGCAGATGCGGATGCCTAGGGATTTGAGCTTGAGCAGGGTTTCCAGGCACATCCGGTTCCGGTCCAGCAGGGTGCTTTCGGTGATCTCCAGGTCGAGATACCGGGGATCCACCCCCGTTTCCCGGATCACCTTGAGGACCATGTTGCCGAAACCGCGGTCCTTCAGTTGGACGACGGAGATGTTGATGGACATGCGCAGCGGCCTCATCCCCTCGTCGAACCATCGGCGAAGCTGCGAGCAGGCCGTCCGGAGCACCCATTCGCCTATGGGGATGATAAGCCCCGTTTCCTCGGCCAGGGGGATGAATTCCATGGGCGCCATGAGGCCGGTCCGACGCTGCCACCGCAACAGGGCTTCCAGGCCGATGATTTTGCCGTCCTCAAGGGATACGATGGGCTGATAGTGGAGCCGCAGCTCGTTCCGTTCGATGGCGTTGCGCAGATCGGTTTCCATGTGGAGCAGGGCCACGGCCTGCAGCCTCATGGAGGGGTCGAAGACCTCGTAGCAGGCTCGGCCGTGCGCCTTGGCCTGATACATGGTGATGTCGGCGTCCCTGAGGACGTCCTCCGCCTTCTGGTCCTCGGGCGAACTGAGGGCGATCCCGATGCTGGCGGTGCAGAAGATCTCCGATCCGCCCGAGAGGAAGGGGGCCGCAAAGGCTTCCTGGACCCGTGCGGCCACCATCTTGGCGTTCTGAAGATCTTTGATGTCTTCGAAGAGCATGACGAATTCATCCCCCCCAAAGCGGGCGACGGTGTCCCCTGGCCGGGTGCATTTCTCCAGGCGCCGGGCGGTCTCGACCAGGAGCGTGTCTCCGGTCATGTGGCCGAGGCTGTCGTTGATCACCTTGAAGCGGTCCAGGTCGAGGAACAGGACCGCGCAGGTGTAACCCTGGGTCCTGCGGGTCCGCCGGAGGGCGTTTCCAAGGCGGTCCATGAAGAGCGCCCTGTTCGGCAGCCCTGTCAGGACGTCGTAGAAGGCGTCATGGAGCAACTGCTCTTCCGCGCTCTTCCGGGCGCTCACATCGGTGTGGGAACCGACCATCCGGTATGCCTTGCCTGAGGCGTCGCGGACCGCGATCCCCCGGGTAAGCATCCAGCGGTAACTGCCGTCCCTGTGGCGCACGCGGTGCTCGTTCTCGAAGTGTTGGGAGAGGCCCTCCAGGTGCTTGTTGATCTCCAGCTTCACCTGTTCCAAGTCACCGGGATGGATGCGGCCGAACCACTCCTCGATGCCCACGCCGATTTTGCTTTCTCCCAGGCCGAGGAGCAGCTTCCAGCGACTGGAGTAAAGGACCTCGTTCGTCAGGAGATTCCAATCCCAAAGTCCGTCATTGGCGGCCAGCGAGACGAGGGCATAGCGCTCCTCGCTGGCGCTGAGGGCCTTTTCCGTCCGTTTGCGTTCCGTGATGTCCCGGACGATGCTGAGGGTCTCGTCGTCCCCGCTTTTGACGGTCCTGAACTCGCCTTCGCAGAGTTCACCATCCACGACCAGTTCGCATTCGAATACCTGGATCTCTCCGGTTTCTAGGGCCTGCCGGACGTGATGCATCAGCCGCTGGGCCAACTGTGCGGGAAGGGCCTCGTACACGCTGCTCTCCGTCCCCGTCTCGATCTGGATCAGGGCCCTCCCTAGGCCCCCCCGGAATTCGATGACCTTCCCTGTCCCGGTGATCCGCAACATGTTGTCCGGGATGGCCCCCAAAAGGGCCCGGCTCTTGGCCTCCGACCGGTAGAGATCCTCGAAGGCCTGCATCGAGCGGAGGATATAACGGACGTGGTGTCCCAGGATCAGCCAGTTGACCGGTTTCATGATGAAGTCCGTGGCGCCTGCCTTGTAGGCCTGGCGGATCGATTCGGTGTCGTCTAGGCCCGTCATCATCACCACGGGGATTCTCTTGGCTCCAGGGAGTCTTCTCATCTGCTCGCAGACGGAAAACCCGTCCAACCCCGGCATCAGCACGTCCAGGAGGATCAGATTGGGCCGGAGAGTGTCGAGCAGCGACAGAGCCTTGGTCCCATCTTCCGCCTCCTCCACCCGATAGCCTTCCTGTTCGAGGGCCGTGCGGGCGATGAGACGGATGGCGGGGTCGTCGTCGATCACGAGTATGGTCGTCACGTCCTTCTTTTCCCCTTCTTCCAAGCTAGCCCCTCCTCGCAAGTTCGTCTTCCAGTGCGCGTAATACTCTAGCATACTCCCCTTCGATTTCGGTGACCAGGGGGGCCACGTCCCCCGGATTGTCCATCCGGCACTGCGTTTCCAGTCTCCGACAGAACCCGGCAAGTGGTCGGGCCCCCAGATTGGCGCTGGTGGACTTCAAGGTGTGGGCCGCCCTGCGGACGGCGTCCTTGTCCCCTCTCGCGGCGGCGTCATGGATTTCCGACAGGAGCGCCGGGGAGTTGTTGAAGAACAGTCGGACCACCTTCTCCAGAAGCGAGTCGGCCCCCCCGAGGTTCCCGCCGGGGGTCAGGGAACCGATGGCGTCCAGAAACTTGACGTCCAGGGACGGCTGGTCATGATCCCGGGCTTTGTCTGCCTCTCCATCGCCTGCCGGGGGGGCGTCAGAGGAGGGAGGGGATGTATCCAGGAGCGGCCTCATCGCTCGTTCCCGGTCGGCGCCCGGCACGACCCACCGCTTGAGGACGTCGTACAACCCTTCCCTCTTGAAGGGCTTGCTCAGGTAGTCGTCCATCCCGGCTGCGATGCAGGCCTCCCGGTCTCCCTCCATGGCATGGGCGGTCAGGGCCACGATCGGCGTATGGCGGTTTTGGTGTCCCGCTGCCTCCTGCCGCCGGATCTCCCGTGTCGCCTCATATCCGTCCATTTCGGGCATCTGACAGTCCATGAGGATCAGGTCATAAGAACTGCCGGCAAAGGCCTGCAGGGCTTCGATGCCGTTTCCTGCCAGGTCTGTTCGGCAACCGAAGTATTCCAGGATGACACGGCCCAGTTCCTGGTTGACAGGGTTATCTTCGACTAGGAGGATGCGGAGGGAGGGAAAACATCCCCGGTCCATCTGACCGTCGGACGGGGGATTCTTGCTGGGGTCAGCCGGTTGTCCGCTGAACAGAGAGGCCAACAGATTGTAGAGCTGGGACTGCATCACCGGCTTGTGCAGATAGGCCCAGACGCCGGGAATATCGTTTTGCTCCCCGGGATCGGATGCGGAGGTGAGCATGACGAGCTTCAGGGCGTTCAGATGGGCATTGGCCCTGATGGTCCGGACCAGTTCGGTGCCGGTCATTCCCGGCCCCGCGGCGTCGAGGATGGCCACCCCGTAAGCGTCGCCCGCCGCGAACGCATCCAGGAGCATGTCGAGCGCCTGACGCCCGCCTTCAGCACTGTCGTTCCGCATGCCCCAGCCGTCGAGTTGGCGGCGGAGAATCGTCCGGTTCGTGGCCGTGCCGGCTGCCACCAGGACGCGGACTCCCCTCATGGGGGAAGGGACAGGTTCGTTTTTTTCACAGGAAGGGGACTGGCTGTCGAACCGGGCCGTGAACCGGAAGGTGGAGCCCTTTCCCGGCGTGCTCCGGACGTCGATCTTTCCCCCCATCATCTGGACCAGTTGGCGGGCGATGGTGAGGCCCAGACCGGTTCCTCCGTAACGGCGGGCCGTGGAACCGTCTTCTTGGGCGAAGGCCTGGAAGATCTTGGAAAGGGCCTCCGGAGGGATCCCCACTCCCGTATCCCGGATTTCGAACTCGAGCAGGGCCGATTCCTCCGTCTTTTCCAGACAGGACACACAGGCCGTGACCTCCCCGCGGGTGGTGAACTTCACGGCATTCCCCACCAGATTGACCAGGATCTGCCGCAAGCGGAGCGAATCCCCGCGGATCACCGACGGGACCTCCGGTTGGATGTGGCAGGCCAGTTCGATCCCCTTGTCGTGCGCCTGATCGCCGAAGAACCCTACCACCTCCTCCACCAGCTTCTGAAGCTCGAAATCAGCCACGGATATCTCAAGCTTTCCAGCCTCGATCTTCGAGAAGTCGAGGATGTCGTTGATCAACTGCAGGAGGCTCTCGCTGGAGGTGAGGGCCATATTGACATAGGTGCGTTGCCGTTCGGTCAGGCGGTCGTTGCGGAGCAACTCGAGGAAGCCCAGGATGCCGTTCATCGGGGTGCGGATCTCGTGACTCATGTTGGCCAAAAAGTTGGATTTGGAGCGGCTGGCAGCCTCCGCCGCTTCCCGGGCGCTTTTCAGTTCCTCGACGCTCCTGGTCAGAGCCTCATTGGCCCTGGCCAGTTCGGCCAGCCGTTCGGCGTGCGATCCCTCGGGGTCCCGGGCGATCCCCTCTGACTGCTCACCGCCGCTTGCTCCCTGCAGAGGGGGCTCCGGGGTGGCGGGGTTGGCCGGTTCCCCTGGGTTCTGTCTGCTGCCCCCTCCTGTTTCCGGTCTCTCGATTGCCGAGGGTTTTGAAGAAAGGGGGTGCGAAGGGGATTTGCACCGATTCTGGGAGGAGCGATCGACGATCAGGGCGGTCAGGAACGTCACGAAACCGGCGATCGACAGGGGGCGGCCCCAGGGGTTTCCCATCCCGCCGGCCAAGAAGAGGATCGTTGCCGTCAAAATGGCGACAAGGCCCGTCAACATGACGATCCTCGTCAGGTTCCTTCGGATTGGCCAATCATGACCCGAACTCACCATCGTTGCTCCTGCCCTACGGTTCGACTTCTGTTATGCGCGGACTGGCAGCGGCCGAGCACCTGAGCCCCAGTTTACCAAGATCTGTACAAATATTTGACAACGAATCGGAGAGATGTCTATTTTTTGACGAGGCGTAAGACGGGAAGTGACTCCCTGAAGCAGACAATTCCGGAGACAATCAGTGCTCAGCCCGGCGTTGCGGAGGGAGGCCATCCCCTGTCTTCACGCAAAAAACCGTCAATACTGATAATCATGCAAATGCTGGGCCAATATGCGACTATTTCTATGTTTGTCTGTATTTTGAGCGCTATTGGCCAGCATATAACGATATGCAGGCGAATACCCTGTTTGGATCCCTGGAGGAACCCGGTCTTCCCCAATCCACGCTCTTAATATATGTCGGCCCCTTATCCTTCTTCCTTTAGGATTTCATGATCCGCTGGCTTTCCTGTTTCGTCTTTGCGGCGTGTTTTTCTTCGACGCCTCCTGTCCTCGACGTTTTCCCGTGTCCCTTGGGGAATGGCCGCTTACTAGAGGGAGGCCGTCGTCCTTGCCGGTTCCATTTGCTGTTGCATTGTCCACCCGGCAGAAGGTAGAATCGCCTATCCCTGTTATCAAAGGATCGGGGAAAAGGATCATGCGCATCCATTTCTTTCAGCACGTCCCCTTCGAGGGGCTGGGGAGCATCGGGACTTGGATCGAGGAGCGCCGTCATGTCGCGACGGCCACGCGTTTTTTTGAGGAGCCCCTTCTTCCGAGAATGGACGCCATCGACCTGCTCATCGTCATGGGCGGGCCGATGAGTGTCAACGACGGAGACCGCCATCCCTGGCTTCATGACGAGAGGCGGTTCATTGCCCGGATGATCCGGCAGGGGAGGGCGGTTCTGGGGGTCTGTCTCGGTGCGCAGCTCATCGCCAGCGCACTTGGGGCCGACGTTTACCCGAACAGGGCCAGGGAGATCGGCTGGTTTCCGATCCGTCGCGTTCACCCTGCCGAAGAAGGCCCCAAAGGAGATGGCCGCCTCTTTCGTTTTCCCGAGGAGTCTCTCGTCTTCCACTGGCATGGGGAAACCTTCGACCTGCCCCCTGGGGCCGTTCGTCTGGCCGAAAGCGAGGCCTGCCCGAACCAGGCGTTCCAGTACGGCCGGCGGGTCATCGGCCTTCAGTTCCATCTCGAGTCAACGCCCGGCGGTGTCCGCGCCCTTGTGGAGAGCTGCGGAGAGGACCTGGATTCGCCCGGCTTCGTCCAGTCCTCGGAGCAGATCCTTTCCGCTCCCGGGCACTGCTACGGGGAGATCAACCGGCTCATGTCCGATCTCCTCTCTTTCCTCGTTGAGCCCGGCTGGTGAGGGGACTGGCAGGGGCCCCATTCCATCTTCCGCGTTCCATCCGGAGACCTCAAAAAAGGGTTGACAGTCCCAAAAGGTTTTGTTATAAGAAAAGCCATTCCATAATACGGAACCAATCGCTTTCGTCTGAACATTTGATCCCGGTGAGGGCGAGCAGGTCCTTTGACCTTTCAATGCGGCAGAAAAAAGGCTGGAGAAAGAGGGCCTCTGTCGTATTTGCGCCGGTGTCCGCCGGAAAAAGGGACACGGCCGCAGATCGGGCCTGCGGGGTGATCGGGAGGTTTGGCGCAGGATTCAGGGGGAGAGCTTCCCGCCTTCGGCGGTCGGGTTCCCTCGGGGGGGACGGATATGAAAATGGCTGAGGTACTCGGCGGGATCGTCGTGCTTCTCTTTGGGGTATTGACCGTTGTCCTTTCCCTGCAGATGCCGATCGGGACCTTTCGGATGGCCGGTGCGGGCCTTTTCCCCATGTGGCTCGGCATCGTCCTTGTCCTCCTGTCCCTTTTCCACATGGGGCATCTCTGGCTGAAGCGGGAATCCCGTCCCGAGGCAGCGGGGAAGGCCGAAGTGCCATCGGAGGCCATCAGGCAGATGCTGCTGTTCTTTGGCGCGTCCGCCCTGGCCACGGCTTGTCTCGATATCTTGGGCTTCCCATTCACCGCATTTCTCCTGATGCTGCTCCTGCTCCGCATCCTCGGCGTCAAAGGTCCGGCCATGCTCGTCGCCATGCCGTTTTTGACCGCCGTCGCCGCTTATCTCCTTTTCGTTCAATTCCTCAAGATCCCGTTGCCGAAGGGGTGGATCGGCCTTTAGGAGGTCGCGATGGTTGAGTCGCTCCAACATCTCTTTGCCGGATTCGGCATCGCCACCACAGTGGCCAACCTTCTGTACTGTCTGCTTGGGGCCGTTGCGGGGACCCTGGTCGGCATCCTGCCGGGACTGGGGCCCATCGCGGGGATCGCCCTCCTGATCCCGGTGACCTTCGGACTCAGCCCCACGTCGGCGATCATCATGCTCTGCGGCATCTACTACGGGGCCATGTACGGCGGCTCCACCACCTCGATCCTCCTCAACGTCCCCGGAGAGACCGCATCGGTGATCACATGCATCGACGGCTACCAGATGGCTAAGAAGGGAAGGGCGGGGCCTGCCCTGGCCATGTGCGCCATCGGGTCCTTCGTCGGCGGGACCCTGTCGATATTCGCCATGGTCTTCCTGGCGCCGCCCCTGGCGACCGCTGCGCTGGCCTTCGGACCGCCGGAATTCTTTTCCCTGATGCTCTGCGGGTTCATCGTCCTGAGCAACGTCACGGGAACGTCGCTGCTCAAGTCCCTCATGATGGCCGTGGTGGGCCTCATCATCGGAACGGTCGGGCTCGACCCGGTGACCGGGGACTACCGTTTCACGTTTGAATCCACCTATCTGCTCAGTGGGATCGAATTCGTCGCCGTCGCCATCGGCCTCTTCGGGATCGCCGAGATTTTGGCCAATGTGGACCAGCCCCTGGACAAGCTTGAACAGAGTGTGATCGTCCCGCGCTTTCGGGACCTCTTCCCGTCTTTGCAGGACCTGAAGCAATCGGTCGGCGCGATTCTCCGCGGGTCGGGGATCGGGTTCGGCGTGGGGCTGGTTCCCGGACCTGCGCCCGTCATCGCCACCTACGCTTCCTACATGACGGAAAAGAAGGTCTCCCCCCATCCCGAGGAATTCGGGAAAGGAGCCATCGAAGGGGTGGCCGGACCCGAAACGGCGAACAACGCCGCCTGCCAGTCGGCCTTCATCCCCCTGTTCGTGCTGGGGATCCCCTTCGCCCCGCCCACGGCAATCCTCCTGGGAGCCCTGATGATCCACGGCGTCGTTCCCGGGCCGATGATGATGACGGAGCATCCCGACGTCTTCTGGGGAGTCATCGCCAGCATGTATATCGGCAACTTCATCCTCCTCCTGCTCAACCTGCCCTTTGTTCCCTTCTTCGCCAGCATCCTCAGGATCCCGAAAAAGATCCTGCTGCCCCTCGTCATGCTCTTCTGCATCACCGGCATGTACACCGTGAACAACGCCATCGGCGATATCTGGTTGATGCTGGCCATGGGTGCGTTGGGCTATGTCATGAGGAAGTGGGCCTACGAGGCCGCCCCTCTCCTGCTGGCCCTGGTCATCGGCCCGAAGATGGAGGTGGCCTTCCGCCAGTCGCTGATGCTTTCGCACGGGAATTTTGGGGTGTTCGTCGAGCGCCCATTTTCATTGGTCTTCCTGACGGCCACGGTCCTTTTCCTCCTGACGCCAGCCTTTCAGTTTGCGGTCAGGAGATGGAGGGGGCGGCGGTCTGAAGGGGGGGCGGGGTAACCCAATCATAGGACGGCCGGGGAGAGACCGGCAAGCAACCAATCTGGAAAGGGAGGTTTTGACATGCTGAAAAATGTCTTCTGCGTTTTGGCTGTCTTCATGATGTTCCTTGCCGCGGTGCCCATTCAAGCTGCGGATTTTCCTGAAAAGGAAGTCCAGATCATCATTCCATGGGCTCCCGGCGGGGCCACGGATCTCATCTTCAGGGCCCTGGCCGTTTCAACCGAAAAGCATCTCGGCAAGGCCGTGGTCATCGTCAACCGGGCTGGCGGGGGCGGGGCCGTGGGATACACCGAAGGGATGAAGGCCAAACCCGACGGACACACCCTCGTGACGGCGGTCACTCCGCTTGCCATCCTGCCGCACCAGGTCAAGACGGCCTTCACCTACAAGGACTTCGAACCGATCATCAACGTCGTGCAGGATCCGGCGATGTTTCTGGTCCGGTCGGAGGCCCCCTGGAAAACCACGAAGGAGTTCCTGGAGCAGGCCAAGAAGAACCCGGGTATGATCAGCGTGGGGAATTCCGGTTCGGGCGGCGGCGTCCATCTGATCGCCATGGCCTTCGAGAAGGCCATGGGGGTCAAGTTCAACCACATCCCCTTCTCGGGGGGGGGGCCCTCTGTGACG
>CAYOGU010000079.1:0-12850 GCA_964403345.1 uncultured Syntrophus sp.
CCAGGACGACCCCCCGCTCTACGGCGTTCATCAGCTCCCGGACGTTGCCCGGCCAGGGGTGGCGCAGGAGCCGGTCCATGGCTTGGGGCGTGAACCCCTTGATGGCCTTGCGGTTCCTTTCGGCGAACCGCTGAAGGAACGCCTGGGCCAGCAGGGGGATGTCCTCCGGCCGTTCCCTGAGCGGCGGGACGTTGAGCGTCACGACGTTGAGGCGGTAGAAGAGGTCTTCCCGGAAACGGCCTGCCTCGACCGCCCTGATCAGGTCGCGGTTGGTCGCGGCGATGAGGCGGACGTCGATGTGGATGACCTCCTCGCCGCCCACCCGGGTAAATTCCCGATCCTGGAGAACGTTTAGGAGCTTGACCTGCATCCCCAGGGACATCTCGCTCACCTCGTCGAGGAAGAGGCTTCCGCCGTCGGCCTGGCGGAACTTCCCTTCTTTGCGCCGGTCCGCACCGGTGAAGGCCCCCTTTTCATGGCCGAAGAGTTCCGATTCGAGAAGGGTCTCGGCGATGGCCGCGCAGTTGAAGCGGATCAGCGGGCCGTTCCTCCGGGGGCTGTTGGTGTGGATGAGCCCGGCGATCATTCCTTTGCCCGTTCCCGATTCCCCGGTGATCAGGATCGTCGCCTCCGATGGGGCGACCTGGGAGGCCGTGTCGATCAGCCGGGTCATCGCCGCCGATCGTCCGATCAGGTTCTGCCTGTCGAAGTGCGCCCCGAGGCTCTCACGGAGGAGCAGGTTCTCTTCCTTCAGACGGCTGTGGTCCATGGCCCGTTCCAGAGTCAGGCGCAGTTCGTCGAAGTCGAGCGGTTTGGTGAGGTAGTCATAGGCCCCCTGCTTGAGGGCATCGACCGCCGTTTCCACCGAGGCGTAGGCGGTCATGATGACCACTGGGATCGCCGGGTTGAAGGCCTTGATTTCGGCCAGCGCCTCGAGGCCCGAGACCTTGATCATCCGGATGTCCATCAGGATCAGGTCAAAGGGTTGCCGGCGGACCGCTTCAATGGCGCTCCGGCCGTCGTCCGCCTCGACGATGGTGTATCCCCAGCCTGCAAGGAGTGTCCGGAGCATCGTCCGGTGGGCGGCATCGTCATCGGTAACGAGAATCGACTTCTTTTCCTTCATGGCGGATCACCTGGGTTCCTTTCTGTGTCGGGGACAGACGGCAGGAGCACCGTGACGGTCGTCCCTCTTCCCTGCTCGCTGCGGATCGTTACCTCGCCGCCATGGGCTTCGACGACCTTGTGGACGATCGGAAGTCCAAGGCCGGTCCCCGAGGGTTTGGTCGTGAAGTAGGGGTCGAAGACGCGGGGAAGGTCCTGGTCGCTGATCCCGATGCCCGTGTCGGCCAGTTCGATCCGGACCGTCCGGCTGTTCTGCCGGCCGAGTGTGATGCGCAGGGTTCCCCCTCCCTCCATGGCTGCGATCGCATTGAGGCAGAGGTTCAGGAACACCTGCATGATCCGGTCGGCGTCGAGGGGGATTTCCCCGATCTCGGGGGAGAGATCTGTCTCGACGATGATCCCTCTTTCCCGGGCCTGTCCCTCGACGGTCTTCAGGACATGGCGGATCAACTGCTGGAGCGAGGTCGGAACGCGGGTCATCGTCATGGGGCGGGCGAATTCCAGAAGCTGGGTGATGACGCGGTTCAGGCGGTCCACCTCCCGGATCATCACCTCTGCCGTCTCGCGGTCCTCGGGGTTGTCGCGGTAACGTTCCTTGAAGTAGGTGGCGAACCCCTTGATTGAGCTGAGCGGATTGCGGATCTCGTGGGCGACACCGGCGGCCAGGCTTCCCAGGGAGGCCAAACGCTGGCTCCGGGCAACCTCCTGCTTGAGGCGCCTCACCTCTGTCATGTCCCGAAAGAGGATGACATGACCCGACGCAGGACCCTCCTCTTCCTCCTGGAGGCCTGCCGCGATCATCTCCAGATGGGCTGTCCGTCCGTCGGCGACGGTGCAGTCGATCTCCCGATCGACTGGCTGTCCCTCCGTGGGGAGTCTGTCGAGGATCCCCCTGCAGCTTGCCGGGAGGGCCGTTTCGGCGGGCTTGCCGAGGGACTCGGCCTTGAGGCTGAGAATCGCCTCTGCCGTCTGGTTGAAGGCGACCAGTTGCCCGCTTCCGTCCAGGGCGATCAGTCCAATGGGCATATTCTCCACGAGGCTGTCCGAGAAGGCCTTGAGCCTCGACAGGGAGCTGTGGGCGGCCCGATAGCCCTGAGCAAGGAGGAGCGAGATGATCCCGGAACAGCCGATCAAGAGGAAAACGACGGCCATCCAAATCGTATGGATGCGGTCCTCCCTCTGGGCGGCCGTGAGAGGCCCCATGTCGAAACCGACGAAGATGACGAAACCTGGAGCGTCCTTGTCCGGCGGGCCGGACGGACCGGGCAGAGGACCGGAGAACCCCGGGAGGGGAGCCTCTGTCGGGGCGAATCGCCGATAGACCTCAAAGGTATCAGCTCCCTCGCTATGGGGGACCTGGCGCCATGAGAGCGATGCCGTCCGGGAGATCTCAGGCAGATCGAGATCCTGACCGTAGTTCCATCCGATCCGTGCCGGATCGCTGTCGGCCACGATCACTCCCCGGCTATCCGTGACGATCAGGTAGTCCATGTCGGGCTGCTGGGCCATCTCCATGAGGAGCTTCTGGAACTGGAAGCCTCCCCAGCGCATCCCGATTCCCGTCCGGGCACCCGCCTCGAAGGAGCGGATCAGGGCCTCCCCTTTTTCCAGCAGAAGCCGGGTTGTTTGTGCTTTTTGCCGGTTGATGTTTTCCAGGGCCATGAAGACGAAGATCGGCACGAGGATCACGACCGCCCCGATGATCAGCCAAGGCGGGATCACCGCCCAGACTCGCTTGTTCTTCCCCTTGGTCCGTCTGTCCATCTCCGTTCCTGTCATGGATACTTTCTAATCAATTGGATATCACAGATGGATACTATATATCCACAATTTGTTCTCAGAGGGATTAGGGTGCCGGAAGCTTTTAGAGATATCCGATTTGTTATTCATTTATTTCATATAGATATATTGACAAGGCGATTCTGGCACGGGGGTTGCTTTAGGGAGGAAACAAAAGGGAACAAAAAGATCCCCAATACAAAAAAAGGAGAATAGACAAAGATGAAGAAGCTGACTTTGACGGTGATGGCCCTCTTGATCGCCGGGATTGTGGCGACCTCGGCCTTCGGTTTCGGTTGGGGGAGGGGTCCTGGGTTCGGTTTTGGGCCCTGTGCCAGGGGGGAATTCGGCGGGTATGCCGGTGTGGATCTGACGGCGGATCAGAAAACGAAACTCAGTGAAATACGGGATGCCCACTTCAAGGATGTCCAGCCGCTGCGGGAGCAGATGTGGGCCAAACGGGACGAGTTGAGGAAGCTCTGGCTCGAGGCCAATCCTGACCAAGCCAAGATCACGGCGACCCAGAAGGAAATGAGGTCCCTGCGGGATCAGATGCAGGACAAGATGACGGCTTATCGACTGAGCGCGTTGAAAGTCCTCACGCCGGAACAGCAGGAAAAGATCAGGACCTTGGGGGCCGGCCGGGGATTCGGTCCGGGGCGCGGTCATCATGGTTATGCCGGCTGCCAGGGCGGTCCCGGCGGACGCTGGTAACGGTTAAAAGTCCTCACACAACAGGGGGCTCCATCCGGAAGGTCCAGACACCCTCCTCTCCTGCCGGATGCCCCCCTTTTTCGTTTAGAAAAAAACACCTTGACAAAGATGGTCGATTTGTTTTAGAGATTGAACCGCCACGAGTTCTGTTCGTGGGGAGAAGGAAGAGGTTTTCTTGATATGACGGCGGCTGCAACGAGGGCGAACAACACGGGTCTGATCTCCCTGCCCAACCTTTTGGGCCTCGCTCTTCTTTGCCTGTCAAACAGGACCGGCCGCCCGTCGATTTTAGGACTTCCGTAAAGATCAAATCGCAGCGAAACCTAAAGGCCATGGGCGGAAAAGCCCATGGCCTTTTTTTTCTGCGTGAAAGGAGTGAGGCATGGAAACGACAGGGAATAGGGTTTATATCTTTGACACGACGCTCAGGGACGGGGAGCAGTCGCCGGGGGCCAGCATGAATCCGGACGAGAAGCTTCGGGTCGCCCGGCAGCTCGAAAGGATGGGCGTCGACATCATCGAGGCGGGATTTCCGGTCGCCTCGGATGGCGACTTTGATTCGGTCCGGCAGATCGCCGCGGAGATTCGGGGCTGCCAGGTCGCGGCCCTTGCTCGGGCCAACCTCGCCGATATAGACCGGGCCTGGGAGGCGGTGGCCGGGGCGGCCAAGCCGAGGATCCACACCTTCATCTCCTCGTCGGACATCCATCTGGAGTACCAGCTCCGCAAGAGCCGCGAGCAGGTCCTCCAGGAGGCCGTGGCCGCCGTCGCCCACGCCAGCCGCTACACGAAGAATGTGGAATTCTCGCCCATGGATGCGACGCGAAGCGATCGGGACTACCTCTGCCAGATGGTCGAGGCGACCATCGCCGCCGGGGCGACGACGATCAACATCCCGGATACGGTGGGCTATGCCGTTCCCGCGGAGTTCGGCGATCTGATCGCGACCCTCTTCGCGAAGGTCAAGAACATCCGGCAGGCGGTGATCTCCGTCCATTGCCACAACGACCTGGGCCTGGCCACGGCCAATGCCCTGGCCGCCGTGAAAAACGGGGCGCGCCAGGTGGAATGTACGATCAACGGGATCGGGGAACGGGCGGGGAACAGCGCGATGGAGGAAGTGGTCATGGCCCTCAAGACCCGGAAAGATTACTTCGGCCTCACCACAGGGATCAAGACCGAGTACATCCACCAGACATCGCGGCTCCTCACGCAGATCACGGGCATCCCCGTCCAGCCGAACAAGGCCATCGTCGGGGCCAACGCCTTTGCCCACGAGTCGGGCATCCACCAGGACGGGCTGATCAAGGAGAAGATCACCTACGAGATCATGACCCCCCAGTCGGTGGGGATCTCGGACACCCACATCGTCTTGGGAAAACATTCGGGGCGCCACGCCATCGCCAATCGGCTCAAGGCGATGGGCTACGGGATGTCCGATGAGGAGATCAACCGGATCTTCGTCCGTTTCAAGGAGCTGGCCGACGTCAAGAAAGAGGTCTTCGACGAGGATCTGGAGGCGATCATCTACGAGGAAACGTCCCGGCACGAGGAGAAGTACCACTTCCTCTACCTCAACGTGGTCAGCGGCAACGCTGCGGTTCCTACGGCGACGATGCAGATGGAGGTCGACGGGAAGATGGTCCAGGATGCCGGTTTCGGTGTGGGACCGGTCGATGCCACGTTCGCGGCGATCCGGAAGATTACCCAGACGAATTACCCCCTCCTGAAGTATGCCGTCACGGCCGTAACGGGCGGAACCGACGCCCAGGGAGAGGCGACGGTCCAGCTCAAGTTCAACGGACGTTCGGCCGTGGGCCGTGGGGCCCATCCCGACATCCTGGTGGCCTCGGCCAAGGCCTACATCAACGCCCTCAACCGTCTGGAATGGCTGCGCAAGGACGTCCGGAAGGTCGAGGTTGCATAAAAGGGATACATCCGGTAAAGGTATAGGTACCGTCCGGAAGGGCAAGGGTTCTGATATCATCCTAAGGAGAAAAGAGACATGGGCATGACCATCACGGAAAAGATACTCAGCAAACATGCGGGACTCGACAAGGTACGCCCGGGGATGCTGATCAACGCAAGGGTGGATATCGCCCTTGGAAACGACATCACGGCGCCGATCGCCATTGATGCTTTCCGGAAGGCGGGGGGGGGGAAGGTTTTCGACCGCGAACGGGTGGTCCTGGTTCCCGACCATTTCGCCCCGAACAAGGACATCGCCTCGGCCGAGCAGTGCAAGCTCATGCGGGATTTTGCCCTTGAGCAAAAAATCACCCACTACTTCGAGGTCGGCGAGGCCGGGGTGGAGCACGCCCTCCTGCCGGAGAAGGGGATCGTGGGTCCCGGGGACCTGGTCATCGGCGCAGACAGCCACACCTGCACCTACGGGGCGCTGGGGGCCTTTGCCACCGGCGGCGGGAGTACGGACCTGGCCGCGGCGATGATGACCGGAGAGCTCTGGTTCAGGGTCCCTGAGACGATGAAGTTCGTCTATCACGGGAAACGCAAACCCTGGGTGGGCGGCAAGGACCTGATCCTCTACACGATCGGCCGAATCGGCGTGGACGGCGCCCTCTACCGGGCGATGGAATTCACCGGCGAGACCATCGCCGACCTTCCCATGGCCGACCGGTTGACGATGGCCAATATGGCGATCGAAGCGGGAGGGAAGAACGGGATCTTCATCCCCGACGCCGTCACCGAGGCCTATTGCAAGGGCCGCACCGAGCGGCCCTACCAGTTTTACACTTCCGATCCCGACGCGACCTACCATTCGGTCATCGACATCGATGTGGAGACCATCGAACCCCAGGTTTCCTTCCCACATCTACCCTCCAACGCCAAAGGGATCAGCACGGTCGGCGACGTCCGGATCGATCAGTCCATCATCGGCTCCTGCACCAACGGCCGGATCGAGGATCTGCGAACAGCGGCCAAGGTCCTCCAGGGGCGTCACATCGCCCCGGGGATGCGCCTGATCATCATCCCGGGGACACCAGCGGTCTACCGTCAGGCCATGGAGGAAGGGCTCTTCGCGACCTTCCTCGACGCCGGCGGAGTGATCAGCCTGCCGACCTGCGGACCCTGCCTGGGCGGTTACATGGGGATCCTCGCCAAAGGGGAACGCTCCGTGGCGACGACGAACCGAAATTTCGTCGGCCGGATGGGCCATCCCACTAGCGAGGTGTACCTTGCCGGTCCCGCCGTGGCCGCGGCGACAGCCGTCGCGGGTCGCCTCGCGGGGCCCGATCAGCTGTAAGGGAACGGGGCGGCGCGGCCGACCCTGATCATCCCTCGCTCGCTGCCGGGGAAAAATCGTGCTGCCGTGCTCACACCATTTTCCCGGCGGGATATTAAAGCCGCATAACTCTTATCCGAAAGGACATGACGATATGAAATTCAAGGGAAAAATCTGGAAATTCGGGGACAACATCGATACCGATGCGATCATCCCGGCCCGGTATCTGAACATATGGGATGCGAAAGGGTTGGCCGCCCACTGCATGGAGGACGCCGATCCCGATTTCATGAAGAAAATGAAGCCGGGGGACATCATCGTCGGCGGGGAGAATTTCGGTTGCGGCTCGTCACGGGAGCACGCCCCGATCGCTATCAAGGCGGCGGGGATCGCCTGTGTCGTGGCCAAGAGCTTTGCCCGGATCTTCTACCGCAATTCCTTCAATATGGGACTTCCCATCTTTGAATCCCGGGATCTCTGGGGCGTGGTGGCCGAGGGCGCGGAGATCGAGGTAGACGCCGACGGCGGGACGATCCGGATCGTCGGCGGCAAGAGGGACCCGCTTGCCATCCAGCCGGTCCCGCCGTTCATGCAGGAGCTCATCGTCGACGGGGGGCTCATGAACCATATCGCCAAAGGGAGGATGAAATGAAACGGTATCGTATCGCGATTCTCCCAGGCGACGGGATCGGGCCGGAGATCATGGACGAGGCGAAGAAGATCCTCCGTGTCGTGGCCGAACGCACCGGAGTCCAGTTTGAAATGGCAGAGGGGTTCATCGGTGGGGCCGCCTATGACCGCTTCGGAACCCCGCTGCCCGATCCGGTGATGGAGATGGCGGCGGCCAGTGACGCCGTGCTTCTGGGCGCCGTCGGGGGACCGAAATGGGAACCCCTCGATTACAGCCTCAGGCCGGAAAGGGGCCTCCTGGGGCTTCGTTCGGGACTCGGCCTCTATGCCAACCTGCGGCCGGTGGTCGTCTTCGAGGATCTCATCGACGCCTCGCCGCTCAAACCGGAGGTCATCCGGGGGATCGACCTCCTGATCGTCCGTGAACTCCTTGGGGATGCCTATTTCGGCAAGCCCCGGGGCGTCCGGACCGAAAACGGGCAGCGGATCGGGATCAACACGATCACCTATACCGAGGGGGAGATCCGGCGGATCGTAAAGACTGCCTTTGAACTGGCCAGGGGGAGACGCCGGAAGCTGCTCTCAGTGGACAAGGCCAACGTCCTGGAGACGACCGAGCTCTGGCGGGATGTGGCCACCGAGGTCGGCCGCGACTATCCGGACGTCGAGCTCCAGCACATGTACGTGGACAACTGCGCGATGCAGCTCATCCGGAATCCCGTCCAGTTCGACGTGATCGTGACGACAAACATGTTCGGCGACATCCTCAGCGATGAGGCATCGATGCTGACCGGGTCCCTGGGGATGCTTCCCTCCGCCAGCCAGGGGCCGAAGACGGCCCTGTACGAACCGAGCCACGGGTCCGCGCCGGACATCGCCGGCAAGGGGATCGCCAACCCCCTGGCCACGATCCTCTCGACGGCGATGATGCTCCGCCACTCCTTCGCGATGGCCGATGCGGCGGGTGCGGTCGAAAAGGCCGTCCGCGCGGTCCTGAAAGATGGGTTCCGGACGGAGGACATCCGTCAGGCGGGGGCGAAGATCGTCGGGACCAAGGAGATGGGGGATCGGGTCGCCCGGAAGGTCGGGGATCTCATGAAGTGAGCCGGTGGGGGATATCCGCACTGCCTGGGGATATCCCCCTCTGCTTATCCTAGAGCTTTTCCGTTTCCACGGGGACCGGGGCGGCGATCCCGATGAAGACGAACCGCTTGGTTCCCGTGTTCTTCATGCCGTGGGTCTCGCCCGCCCGGGCGAGAACGGCCATCCCCTCGCGGATCCGGACCTCCTCTCCCCCGCCTGCGAAATAGGTCCCCTCGTCTCCCTCCAGACAGATCCAGATATCGTCGGCGTTGGGATGGCGGTGGAGGAACACCTCCTGTCCCGGTTCCAGGCACCACATGGCTCCCAGGGTCTTGTCGCTGGTATAGACCGGAATCTTCTGCGGCGCGGCGTCGAACCGGGCCAGCTTCTTCAGATCGAACAGCCTTGCTTCCATGGAAAAACCTCCTTCGATCAAAAGCGTCCTCAGGCAGGGGCCGATCATCGCCGTACTGCCCTCCGTCGGGTATTAATGACGTTCAATGTATCAGGAAGCGGATCGGCGAACAAGAAAAATCCAGACCGTCGCGATTCCCCCGTCCGGCCTCGGCCTGGAGGGGCGGCGGGGGTTTTCTCTGGCCTTTCCAGGGGCGTTGTGTTAAAGGGGAACCGTTGGTTTCCCGTGGGCGCACCGAAAAGACCAGGAGGGAAAAATGACGATCGAGTCCCTGAAGGAAAGGCTGATCGGGATCATTCTCGAGAGATCCTTCAAGTACAGCGACAATCCACCCTTTACGCTCGTCTCGGGGCGGAAAAGCAACTACTTTTTCAACTGCAAACCCACGACGCTCGACCCGGAGGGGATGAACCTCATCGGAGAGCTTGTCTTTGCCATGCTGGCCGACTCCTCCGTCACCGCGGCCGGCGGTTTGACCCTCGGGGCGGACCCGATCGCCAACGCGCTGGCGGTCATCTCCTACCAGAAGGGGAGACCCATCAAGTCTTTCATCGTCCGGAAGGATGCCAAGGATCACGGCCTTAAAGACGTCATAGCGGGGAATATCCAGCCGGGGGAACGCGTCGCGATCCTCGACGACGTGATCACCACCGGCGGCTCTACGATCACTGCCATCGAACGGGCCCAGGAATTCGGCCTTCTGGTCGACCGGGTCATCGCCCTCATCGACCGTGAGGAGGGTGGGAGGGAGAACATTCTGTCCCGCTGCGGGAGGGTGGATGCCGTCCTGACCCGGACAGAGATCATGGACCGTTACCGCAGCGCGCCTCCTGGCGGAGGCGCTTGACGGCCAGAAGGGCCAGGCGGCGGACCGGTTCGGGAATCCGGTAGCCCCGGCAGCAGCCCAGGACCAGCGCCACGGCCCTCTCCAGGGTGATCCGGTGGCCCTGCGAGACAATGAGTCGATGTCATCCCGGCCCCGGATGAGTCTGCCCGTGATGAGCCACTCACGCCCCTTTGACGAGGACCTCTACAGAACGCTGGCCAACAGCTCGCAGGCCGGTGTCTACATCCTCCAGGACGGAAAATTCCAGTTCGCCAACCCCCATATCCAGGAGTATGCCGGCTATGCCGAGGAGGCGATGCTGGGGATGGATTCCATCAGCCTCATTCATCCCGTGGATCGGATGTCGGCGCGCAGGAACGCCGTCCGGATGCTCAAGGGACAGCGTTTCTCCCCTTACGAATTCCGGATCATCACCAGTGACGGTCGGACGAAGTGGATCCTGGAGACGGTGACGTCGATCAGCTACCGGGGACGGCGGGCGGTCCTGGGGAATTCCATGAACATCACCGAACAGAAGGAGGCCCGCAACCGCCTCGAGGAGCTCGAGGCCCTGGAGTCGTCGATCCTCGACGCGATCCCCCATGCGGTCATCGGCCTGCACAACCGCATCTTCAATTTCGCCAACAATGCCGTCAAGGCGGTCTTCGGCTGGCGCCCCGAGGAACTGATCGGAAAGAATGTCCGCCTTCTCTACCGCAGCGACAGAGATTACGAGGAAATCGCCCGGCTCTTTTACACCGCCCTGGAGAGGCAGAGGACCTTCAGCACCGAGTTTCCCTGCCGCCGGCGGGACGGTGTGGACATCCTCTGCATGGTCCGCGCCTCCAGGATCGGGGAGACCCTCCGGGAGCGGCGGATCGTCGTGACCTACGAGGACATCACCGAGCGGACCCAGGCCGAAAGGGATCTGGAGGCGTCCCGGGAGGAGCTCAGGAACCTTTCCGTCCACCAGCAGACTGTCCGCGAAGAGGAGCGGACGCGGATCGCCCGCGAGATCCACGACGAACTGGGGCAGTCCCTGACGGCCTTGAAGATGGACCTCTCGTGGCTCAAGAACCGTCTGCCCCCCGCCCTCAAACCCCTGCACCTGAAAGCGCGCCAGATGGAGCAGCTCGCCGACACGACGATCGAGGCGGTCCGCCGCATCTCCACGGAGCTCAGGCCGGGTCTCCTGGACGACCTGGGACTGGCGGCGGCCATCGAATGGCAGGCCGAGGATTTCCAGAACCGCTCCGGCATCGCCTGCGAGGCGCGGCTGGAAGCCGGCGAGATGGAGCTGGACCGAGACCTGGCCACGGCCCTCTTCAGGATCTTCCAGGAGACCCTGACGAACATCGCCCGCCATGCCGGGGCGACCCGTGTCGGGGTCCTTCTGGATCGGGACGGGGAGAGGATCGTCCTGACCGTGACCGACAACGGCCGGGGCATCACCAAGAAACAGATCGACGACGGCCGGTCCTTCGGGATCATCGGGATGCGGGAGCGGGCCCACCTCTGGGGAGGGGATCTCCACATCTCGGGAAGCCGCGAGGAAGGCACGACGGTCCGGGTCAGCATCCCGATGAGGCAACCGGCGCCCGGATCCAGGGAGGAGGGATCGCGATGATCCGGATTCTGGTGGCCGACGATCACACCATCGTCCGCGAGGGACTCAAACAGATCCTTGGAGAGGTCAACGACATGGTTGTCCGGGCCGAGGCGGCCAGCGGTCAGGAGGCCCTGGCCAGGATCCGTTCCGACGTCTTCGACGTGGTCCTCCTGGACATCTCCATGCCGGGCCGGAGCGGCCTGGAGATCCTCAAGGAGATCAAGGCCGAATATCCCCGGCTGCCGGTCCTGATTCTCAGCATGCATGCCGAGGAGCAGTACGCCGTCCGCGCCCTTCGGGCCGGCGCATCCGGTTATCTGACCAAGTCCAGCGCCCCGGACGAGCTGATCGGGGCGATCCGGAAGGTCTCCTTCGGCCGGAAATACGTGAGCGCCTCCCTAGCCGAGAAACTTGCCCGCGAACTGGACGCGGATACGACCAAACCCCCCCACGAGGCCCTCTCCGACCGGGAGTATCAGGTCATGCTCATGCTCGCTTCCGGAAAGTCGGTCAAGGAGATCGCCGACGAGCTCTGCCTCAGCGTCAAGACGATCAGCACCTATCGGGCCAGGGTGATGGAAAAGATGAACATGAAGAAGAATGCCGAACTCACCCTCTATGCGGTCCAGAACAACCTGGTCGACTGCTCCATGACCCCCTTCAGGTGATTTGCGTTCCTTTTGTCAGACAAACACCGTCAAGAATCCGGGCAACCGTCCGACGCGAAATTCAGCGCCACCCCGATAGGATCATCCCTTCCAGCGTGCTAGACTTCCCTCCCGACGGGTCGAAAAACGTCGGATCGTTCGGGCTGTCTGAGCCCAGCAAGGGGAAGACGATGAGGGAGAAGAATTCTCGGGTGGATACGGCGCTTCAGGAGGTGGTCATTTCACCGGTCATGCCGGTCGTGGAGGAGGAGCCTGTTCAGGGGCGGAAGCAGGTGCCCCAAGAGGGGTTCCGTGACATCCTGTCACAGGCCCGGAGGGAGAACCGAAGCTACCTCATGGAGCATGAGTGCAAGGAACTCCTCGAAGGGATGGGGATCGCCACCACGGGGTATCTCGTTGCCGGTTCCGAGGACGAGGCGGTCGAGATGGCCCGGAGGGTCGGCTATCCGGTCGCCCTGAAGATCGTCTCGCCCGATGTGGTGCACAAATCGGATTCCGGCGGCGTTCGCCTGGATCTGAAGCGCGCCGAAGAGGTCCGCAACGCCTACCGGGAGATCGTCGGGGCCTACCGCTGCCAGCATATCGTCGGCGTCTCCGTCCAGAAGATGGCCCCTCCCGGGATCGAGGCGATCATCGGCGTGACCCGGGATCCGAGCTTTGGGCCGGTCCTGATGTTCGGCCTGGGAGGGGTCTTCGTGGAGGTCCTCAGGGACGTGACTTTCCGGATCCTCCCCGTGACCGAGCAGGACGTGGAGGA
>CAYOGU010000080.1:0-10645 GCA_964403345.1 uncultured Syntrophus sp.
AGGACAAACAGGAAAAAACCATCAGCACCTGGGAAGGAACCATCACCAGAAAATAGATTCCCGTGCGGTCCCCGGTTCCGGCCGGGGACCGCACCGATGATCCCCATCGGCCAGAAAGGCCCTGGTGAAGCGCTCCCTCGGCCGCTTCCCGGGAAACCGGGGCCTAGAGGCGGACGCCGGCCCCGGGCCGCAGCGCCCACGCCATGGGACTCCCTGGCGGGCTCACGGGATTCCCGGACATCGGCTTCTGCCGTACTGAGGAATGGTTGAGGGAATCGGCAAGGGGTGGGGAGGTTTTTCGATGATCCTGAAGGCTCCCGAGAGGGGGAAGAAAATTTCCGACAGCATCGTCCGCCAGATCCGGGACGCGGTCATGTCGGGCGAACTCAAGCTGGGAGACAAGATCGGTTCTGAAAAGGACCTGATGGCCCAGCTGAACGTCAGCAAGTCCACCCTCCGGGAGGCCCTCCGGGTCCTGGAGTCCATGGGGATCATCGAGATCCGCAAGGGCCTCGCGGGCGGCGTCTTCGTCGCCGAGGTGGACATGAAGACCACCCTGGCCGGCGTTCTGAATTTCCTGAACTTTCAGTCCGTCTCCATCCGGGACATCACGATGGTCCGCTACCTCCTCGAGCCGGCCATCGTCCGGATCGCCGTCCCCCTGGTCACCGAGGCGGATATCGACCGGATCGAGGCCCTCATCCAGAGCGAGTCGGGCCCCGAGGCCGCCGGCCCGATCCAGGGAGTCGGCTTCCACCGCTATCTGGCCAGGATCACCCACAATCCCATCCTGATCCTGCTGATGGACTTCATCGACAACTTGGTCGCCGACATCAAGCTCAAGGAGGGGTTGGGGGCCGATTTCTACGCGGCCGTCACCGCTTACCACCGTCGGACGCTCGATTGCATCCGCAGGAGGGACGCGGCCGGCGCCACTGCGGCCATCCAGGAGGACATCCTCTTCGTGGGCCGCACCATGGCCGATCGTCTGAACTGTCCGGGTTTTGAGCCGACCGCCGGGGACGGTCTTTCGGAGACGGTCGAATGGCCGCCCGACGAAACCTGCGGCAGACAGATGGGACACCAGGAGGGCACCCCCGGAGAGGTGAAGCGCGACGAAGGCACGGCAACGACACCGGAGACGCCCGCATCCCGGCTCATCCTCAGGCATGTCGCCTCCGGACGTCTCTATGCTTTCGAACCGGACGACGGGACCAAATCCTGACCGCAGCCGCGTCCCAGCGTCCAACGCCCACCGCGACGGTCAATCCATGGACCGTCGCGCCTCCTACCACCGATCAGGGCATCCCCCGCTCTGGGTAGAACCACGAGCCGCACCGACCTGCGAAAGACTAGAAGAGATGCTCCCCCTTCTCGAAGAAGCGCCTGAATCCATCCCGGTCCTTGGCGGCAGCGGCGATCCGTGCCACCCCCTTCTTGAGGGCCTCCGTCTCCGTGGCGATCGACAGCCGGAGGTAGTGGTAGGGCTCGGAGCCGATCCGGCCGAAGGACTTGCGGTCCATGGTCGCCACGAAGTGGACGAACAGGAGGAACATCTGCAGGAGCGTGGAGGGGCTGGTCCTCTGGCGGATATCCTCGGGAAGACTCTCGAAGGCATCGAAGATCCCCAGGTTCCGACAGACGCCTTCCACGTTGGGGAAAACGTAGAAGGTCCCCTTCGGCTTCAGGCAGCGGATGCCGGGGATGGCGTTGAGGCCGTCCACGACCAAGTCGCGGCGTTGGCGGAAGATGTCCACCATCGTCTGGATCGCCGCCGGGGCCTCGGGGGATTCCAGCCCCAGCCGGGCCCCCTCCTGGTTGTAGGCGGCCGTGCAGGAGAAGTAGTTGATGTTGAGATTCTTGAAAACCTCCGCCTCCTCCCGCGTGGGGAAGAGGGCCCAGCCGATCCGGCCGCCGGTCCAGGAGAAGCTTTTGGAGGCTCCTCCCACCAGGATCGTGTTCCGTTCCATGCCCGGACAGGCCAGGATGCTGTGGTGGCGGTAACCGTCGAAGACGATGTGCTCGTAGACCTCGTCGGAAAAGACCCGGACGTCCTCGCGGCACCGGCTGCGGATCACGTCGGCGAGTTCCTGGAGCTGCTCGGACGAGGCGACCCCTCCGGTGGGGTTGGAGGGAAAGTTCAGGAAGATGAGCTTCGTCTTATCGCTCAGGCAGGGGGCAAGCTCCGCCCCGGAGAGGGAGAAGGCGTTCTCCTCCTTCAGGTGGACCGGGACCGGCCGGGCCCCCACATAGGGAATGAAGGACTCGTAGATCGGAAAGCCGGGACTGGGATAGACCACCTCGTCCCCGGGATCGCAGTAGGTCTGCTGGCAGAAGCCGATGGGGGGTTTGGCCCCCGGAAAGACCACGATGCGTTCCGGATCCGCCGGGACTCCCCGCGTCTCGGAGATCTGCCTGGCGATCGCCGCCCTGAGGGACGGGATCCCCTGGGGATCGCAGTAGTGGGTGTTGTCCAGATCGATCTGGCGCTTGACCTCCTCCTTGATGAACGACGGGACCGGAAAGTCCGGCTCGCCCAGATTGCACCGGACCACGTCGTGCCCCTGGGCCTCCACGGCCCGGATATAGGGCCCCACCTTGAATGCATTCTCGCTGTCGATCCGTCCCGCCCTGTCCGCGTACAACCCCATGACACCCTCCCGATATCGTCTATTGCGGAGGAAAGACCGATGTACGCCTCCCGAACGTGAAGCTTGGGACGCATCCATCGGACTCCCGGAAAAAGCATTTCCGTCTCTTCTGGGCGTTTATAGACGATCCTGGCAGGAAAGTAAACCCTTGAAAAGGGCTCGGGAAACCGGGGCTCGTCCGGGCGTTCCCTCCGTCCGGCGAAGGCCTTTGAGAGCCGCCCCGGTCGTCAGGGAACCGGCCTTGCGGACCCGGCCGGACTGCCGGCCCGCCCCTGCGGAAGCTCCCGGGGAGACCCGGCAAAGCAGGCCTCGGCATGGTAGGAACTGCGGACAAAGGGCCCGCTCGCCACGCGGTCGAACCCCATCGCCAGGGCCTTCTCCCGCCAAGCCTCGAAATCCCCGGGCGGGAGGTAGCGGACGACCGGCAGGGCCGTCTTCCGGGGCTGGATGTACTGGCCGAGCGTGAGGATCCGGCAACCGGCCCTGAGGAGGTCCGCGAGCGCCGTTTCCACCTCGTCCGGTTCTTCACCGAGGCCCAGCATCATCCCCGACTTGACGCCGATCCCGGGATCGGCGCGGGAGACTCGGGCGAGAAGTTCCAGGGAACGGCCGTAATCCGCCTGGGGGCGGACCTCCGGGTAGAGGCATGCCACTGTTTCGAGGTTGTGGTTGATCACGTCGGGCCGGGCGGCGATCACGGTCCCCAGGGCGTCCTCATCCCCCATGAAATCGGGGATGAGGACCTCGATCCGGGCCTTGGGGAGCCGTTTGCGGACAGCGACGATCGTCGCGGCAAAGGCCCCGGCCCCGCCGTCGGCCAGATCGTCGCGGGTCACCGAGGTGACGACGACATAATCCAGGGTCAGCCGGGCGGCCGCATCGGCAAGGCGGCGGGGCTCGTCGGGATCGGGGGAGGCCGGCGTCCCCTGGGTGACGGCGCAGAACCGGCAGCGGCGCGTGCAGACCTCCCCCAGGATGAGGAATGTTGCCGTGCCCCGGGAGAAGCACTCGCCGGCGTTGGGGCAGCGGGCCTCCTGACAGACCGTGTGGAGGCGCTCCTCGCCCAGCAGGGTCCCCATCCTGGCGAAGGCCGGGTCGTCTGGGATCCCCCGCCGGAGCCACTCGGGCTTCCGGATATATCTTTCGCTCTTAAGCCCCTGAGTCATCTTTCAACTATAATCACAACCGAAAACCGCGATCCCTTCACTAAAAGATATTCTTTCCCATTAACCAAACTCCCTGTCGAGGGGATGGGGTTTCGCAAGGGACATATTGGATTTTTTCGGGGTCCCCTCCCGTCCTCAGCGGAGCGGCCGCCGGGAAAAGTGTTTGAGCGCGTCAGCGCGAGTTTTTCCCGGCAGCGCAGCAAGGACGTGAAGGGCCGAAAAAAGGTCCGTGACCCGCGAAATCCTTCCCCGAGACAGGGGCCCTACCCCGTCAGGCACGGGTTCCGGGCCGCCGCGGTCTCGTCGAGCCTGCGGACCTTGCACCGCCCCGGCGCCTCCCGGAGGAGCTGCGGATTCTCGGCCGCCTCCTTCGCGATCGCCTGGAGGGCTTCGATGAACCGGTCCAGGTCCTCCTTCGACTCGGTCTCCGTGGGCTCGATCATGAGCGCCCCGTGGACGACCAGGGGGAAGTAGATTGTCGGCGGATGGTAGCCGTAGTCCATGAGCCGCTTGGCGATGTCCAGGGTCATGATCCCCGAGGTCTGCTGGTCATGGTCCGAGAAGACGCACTCGTGCATGCAGGGCCGGTCGAAGGCCAGGTGCAGCGTCCCCTTGAGCCTCTCTCGGATATAGTTGGCGTTGAGGACCGCCAGGCGGCTGGCCATCTTCAGCCCCCCGGGCCCCATGGAGCGGATGTAGCTGTAGGCCCGGACCAGGACGCCGAAGTGTCCGTGGAAAGCCAGGACCCGGCCCACGGAGTCCGGGAAGTCCTCCCTCAGTTCGTACAGGCCGTTCTTCTCGACCACCCGGGGCACGGGCAGGAAGCGGGCCAGGTCCCTGCGGACGGCCACCGGCCCTGAGCCGGGGCCGCCCCCGCCGTGGGGCGTGGAGAAGGTCTTGTGGAGATTCAGATGGAGGATGTCCACGCCGATCTGTCCCGGCTTCACCACGCCCATGACGGCGTTCATGTTGGCCCCGTCGCCGTAGAGAAGGCCGCCCTTGTCGTGGACGATCCGGGCGATCTCGCGGATGTTTTCCTCGAAGAGCCCCAGGGTGTTGGGGTTGGTGATCATGATCCCCGCCGTATCCTCGTCCATGAGGCCGGCCACGACGGACGGATCCAGGACGCCCCTGCCGTCGGAGGGGACCGGGACCGGGGCGTAGCCGCACAGGGCCGCGCTCGCCGGGTTGGTCCCGTGGGCCGTGTCCGGGATGAGGATCTTGGTCCGCTGCCTCCCCCGGCTCCGGTGCCAGGCGTGGAGGACCAGCATCCCCGTGAGCTCCCCCTGGGCCCCGGCAGCCGGCTGGAGCGTCACCGCATCGAGTCCCGTAATCTCGGCCAGGTCCCGCTCCAGCTCGGCCATGAGCCGCAGCGCCCCCTGGCAGAGGGTGGCAGGCAGGAGGGGATGGGCCGCGCTGAAGCCCGGGAGGGCCGCCTGGCGCTCGTTCGTCTTGGGATTGTACTTCATCGTGCAGGACCCCAAGGGATAGAGGCCCGTGTCCACGCCGAAGTTCCAGGTGGAAAGCCGCGTGTAGTGGCGGACCACCTCCACCTCGCTGAGGTCCGGAAAGTCCGGCCCCTTGCCCGTCAGCTCCGCAGGCAGGGGGGCTTCCGGGACATCGCCTGGGGGCATGGAGTATCCGCACCGCCCCTTCTTCCCCCGCTCCCAGAGGAGCGGCTCGTTGAGAATCAGTCCCGAGGTTCCCAGTGTCTCTGTCATGACCGCACCTCCCTCACCAGGGCGTCCATCTGTTCCCGGCCCGCCGTCTCGGTGACGCAGATCAGGTAATGGCCGGCAAGCTCCGGGTAGTGGGCCGCCAGCGGCAGACCCGCGACGATCCGCTTCTCGAGGAGCCGCCGGTAGAGAGGGTCGAACCCGCCCGGGGCCGTGACGACGAACTCGTTGAAGGTGGGGGCGGAAAAGGGGATGCGGCAACCCGCATCCCGGAGGGCCCCCTTGAGATACTCGGCCTTGTCGTGGTTGAGGCTGGCAAGCCTCCGGATCCCCGTCCCGCCCAGGGAGGCCATGTAGGCCGCCGCCGTGAGGGCGCAGAGGCTGTTGTTGGAGCAGATGTTCGAGGTCGCCTTTTCCCGTCGGATGTGCTGCTCCCGCGTGGCAAGCGTCAGGACAAAGCCCCTTTTGCCGTCGCGGTCCTTGGTGAGCCCCACGAGGCGCCCCGGCAGGTTCCGCATGTGGGCCTTGCGGCTCGCCAGGATTCCCAGGCCCGGCCCCCCGAAGGAGCGGGGGATGCCCAGGCTCTGGCCCTCGCCCGCCACGATGTCCGCCCCCTGGCTCCCGGGGCTCTTCAGGAGACCGTAGGCCAGGGCCTCGGTGAAGCCCGCGACCATCAGCCCGCCCGAGGCGTGGATTCGCTCGGCGGCCGTGCCGAGGTCCTCGATGCAGCCGAAGAAGTTCGGCGACTGGATGGCCAGGGCAGCCAGATCCTTCTGGCACTCCAGGGAAGCGAGTTCGGTCAGGCCCGCGGGAAGACAGGGCAGCTCCAGGATCTCGTAGCCCGTGGGACCGAAGTAGGATCGGACCACCTGCCGGTAGTGGGGGTGGATCGCCCGGGAGAGGGCGATCCTTTTGCGCTTGGTGATCCGCACCGCCATGAGGAGGGATTCGGCCAGGGCCGTGGCCCCGTCGTAGTGGGAGGCCGTGGCCACCTCCATCCCGGTCAGGCGCGCCGCCAGGGTCTGGTACTCGTAGATCCCCTGGAGGGTCCCCTGAAGCATCTCGGGCTGGTAGGGTGTGTAGGAGGTGAGGAATTCGGAGCGGCCGATCAGGGAGGTCACTGCGGCCGGGATGTGGTGATCGTAGCTCCCGGCACCGAGGAAGAGGCTGTATTGGGGCGAAACGGCTGTCTTCGAGGCCATCCCGTCCATCCGCCGGTCGAGCTCCCACTCAGTCAAGGCCTCGGGCAGGTTCAGATCCCCTTTCATCCGGCAGTCGGCCGGAACGGCCTCGAAGAGTGAATCGAGGTCCTTGAGGCCCAGGACGCCCAGCATGGCGGCGATGTCCTCGTCGGTATGGGGAAGATAACGCATCGTCAGGCTCCTTTCAGGATGGCCCGATAGCCCTCGGCGGTCATGAGCGACCCCACCTCGGCAGGATTGTCCGGTTTGATCCGGACCATCCACCCCTCGCCGTAGGGGCTCCTGTTCAGGATCGACGGGTCGTCCGCCAGGGGGGTGTTGATTTCCACGATCTCCCCGGCGATCGGCAGGAAGCATTCGGAGACGGACTTCACCGACTCCACCGTGGCGAAGACCGCCCCCTTGGCCAGGCGGGCGCCGACGGCCGGCAGTTCCACATAGACGACGTCCCCGAGCTGGTCCTGGGCGTAATCGGTGATCCCCACCCTGGCTATTCCCTCCTCCATCCGGATCCACTCGTGGTCGGCACTGTACCGGAGTTCCTCTGGCAACTGCACATCTTCGATCTTCTTCATCGTTCTTCCTCCCTTTTATATAACCTTATTCGAATCGTCTTTACGAAACCGCTTCATGCAGCACTTGAAAGATTTCTTGGGACGAAAAAATTCAGAACGCCAATAATGCCCTTTCAGAAATCTCTCACCTCCGGGCACCTTGGAGATCGGACCCCGGAGGCATCGCATTGGAGATTTTTCGGGGCCCCTGCCGCCGCAGCGGAGCGGCCGCCGGGAAAAGTGTTTGAGCGCGACAGCGCGAGTTTTTTCCCGGCAGCGCAACGAGGCGATTCCGTGTCGAAAAATTTCCGGCGGTCCGGGGGATCCAGATCTCCTGTCTACCCGCCTCTAGATCATCCGGTGCAATTCCCCCATCTGATCGGCGAAATCCTTCTCCTCGAAACAGTAGCGCATCTTAAGGAAGCGCTGCCGGAGGGCGATGACCCCCTGCTTCACGGTCCGGCCGCCAACGACGCAATCCCGGATCAACTGGGCCAACTCCGTAAAATCCGCCGGCCCCATCCCAAACCGGGTCATCTCCTGGACCCCAAGCCTGAGGGCCCCGGAGGCGGTGAACCCTTCTTCGTCCGGGGCCGCCTGGTAGTTGCATATGATGTTGTTCTCCTCGAGGCGCCGGGCCGCCTCCACCCCCTTGGCATAGGCCACCTTGAGGACGACCTGGTGGGTTTCGGTGAAGCCGATCCCCGGATCTCCGGCCACGTCCAGGCCCACGTCGGACAGGGCCCGGGCAAAGGCCTTGGCGTTTCCGAGCACCGCCTCCTGGTAAGGGTCCCGGAAGCGGTTCATCTCGTAGGCCGCCATCAGGAGGCCGAGCAAGGTCCCCAGATGGTGGTTGCTGACGCTCCCCGGGAACGTCCGGCTCTGGATCGCCTCCCAGAGGGCCCACTCCTTCTGGCCTTCCCGCCAGTTTCCCCCGGCGACGCCCCGCTGGGTGCCGAAGAAGGTCTTGTGGGTGGAGCCGGTGACGAGGTCGGCCCCTTCGGCAAAGGGCGCCTGGAAGCGGGGCCCGATGAGGCCCAGGACATGGGCCATGTCGTACATCACGACCGTTTCGAACCTCTGCTCCTTGAGAAAAGCGCGGATTTCAGCGACGGGCTCCTTGTGCAGGACCATGCTCTTGCCGAAGATGATCAACTCCGGCCGATATTCGTCGATGACCTTCTTGGTCGCCTCGACGTCGATCCTGTAGGGATTCTCTTGCAGGACCGGGAAGTTCACGACCGCAGGCTTCTCCAGGCGTGGATCGGTCCGGATGAAGTCGCGCAGGGCCCCCATGGGCTGGGCGCTCAGGTGGCCGCCCCGGATGATGTGGTTGTTCAGGACCGAGCGGATCCGCCGGGGCTCGCTCTTTCGGTCCTCCCGGTTCAGGTAGTCCAGAAGGGCGCTGAAGACGGCTGTGTTGGCCATCTGGCCGCTGACCGGCCGGACCTCCACCTCCCGGCAGCCCAGGAAACGGGCCATCTCCTCCTTCAGGAGGGCCTCCACGGACTGGATGAAATCGGTCCCCTGGTAGTAGAAGACCTCGGCGTCGTAGAAGGGGCGCAGGGCGCGGTGCTCGGCGTAGCGGCCGGCAGGGTCCAGGATCGAGAGGCGCCGGACCATGGGCGAGGCGCTCTGCTCGGACGGAATGAGGTTGATGCACTCCTGCTGCCGCCAGCGGTGGTTCTCCAGGGCCCGGCCCAGGAGCGAGCGGATCTTTGCCGGCCAGTCCTCTGTGGCCTTTTGCGGGACAGGCCCGGCATGGTCGCGGACAATGGGCCTCGCGTAGGGCGGGGCGTCGGAGCGCAGGTGGTAGGGGACGACCACGGCCGTGACCCGGCTTCCCCGGATCTCAATGTCCACCCTGTCGTCCTTCTTCAGCCGGGCATCGACCAGCATCAGGCCGATCGACCGCATCTGGCGTTCCTCGGTGAAGCGGCTGGCAAGGCCCTCCCCCTCGGTCTTCAGGCAGGGGATCATGGTCCCGCTCGTCACGAAGCCGGCCTCGGCATCGCCCCGGAAGACCTTGAAGCCCGCCCGGGCGATCCCCTTGCCCGCCAGGGCGAAGGGCATGACGATCCGCGGCAGGTCCGCGAGGCTGGAGTAGTCCTCCTCCCGGATCTTCCGGTAGGCGGCGAACTGCCGGGCGAGGGCTTCCCGACCCACGAAGTCCCCCTTGAGGGGCGAGAAGCTCACGGCGAAGCGGGCCAGCGGACAGGCGTAGATCGGGATCTCCAGGCCGGCCGGGTCCTTGCCCAGCTCGTGGCCGTAGAGGGGAAGGCCCGCCTCGAGCCGCAGGGTGTCGCGGGCCCCGAGCCCCACCGGCACCGCCCCCTTCTCAAGGAAGAGGTCCCAGAGCGCGGGCGCCGCCCCGGCCTGAAGGAAGCACTCGAAGCCCAGGGGCTCTCCCGTGTAGCCGGTCCGGGCGATTAGGACCTCTTTGCCCGCGATGGTGACCCGGGAGAGGGCGTTCTTGAGGGGCTCCGGGAGCGGCCCGGCAGCGATCACCCCCTGGAGGATGGCCCGGGAGGCCGGCCCCTGCAGGGAGAGCATCGCCACCCGCTCCGAGAGGTCCTCCATCTGCACTCCAGGAAAGCGGGGGAGGGTTTCCTGGAAGTAGCGCCAGTCGGCCTCGCGGTTGGCGGCGTTGACCACGAGCAGGTATTCGTCCGCAACGAAGCGGTAGAGGTAGGCATCGTCCAGGGCGCCGCCCCGTTCGTTGGGGATCATGGTGTACTGGGCGAATCCCGGATCGAGGGCCGCGGCGTTGTTGGTCAGGACGTGCTGGAGGAAGGCCAGGGCCCCGGCCCCGCGGACGGCGAAGCGGCCCATGTGTGAGACATCGAAGAGGCCAGCCGCCCGGCGGGTGGCCAGGTGCTCCTCCACGATCCCGGCCGGGTACTGGATCGGCATGTGCCAGCCGCCGAAATCGACCATCGTCGCCCCGAGGGCGACGTGTCTATCATGCAGAACGGTTTTCTGGAGCTCACCCATGACTTCTCTCCTTGAGACTTTTTCGGGCAGTGCGCCCGTGAATCCTGCTGTCTGTCCCGCCTCTCCGGCCCGCTTTGGGGGTGTCCCTTACAGGACGTAGGGCACCTTCAGGTTGTAGCTCTTGTAAGCCACGAAGGTCTCGGCGGACTGCACATCCTTGATCTTGGAGACCTCTTCGGTGAAAAACTGAAGGAGGTCGTGCTCGTCGTTCAGGAGAACCGTCAGGATCAGGTCGTAGCGGCCCGTCACCACGCAGACCGAGACCACGTTCTTCAGGCGGCTGAACTCCGCCCCCTTGTTGACCAGGTCCATGGTGTTGAGCTTGATCCCCACCAGAGCCACCCGGTGGCCCTGGAGCGCCTCGGGGTCACCGGGCACGGTGGCCAGGACCTGCGTCCACGC
>CAYOGU010000080.1:10655-12713 GCA_964403345.1 uncultured Syntrophus sp.
GCCTCGGGGTCCACCAGTCCTGTGATCTCCAGGACCCCCTCCTCCATGAGCTTGTTGACCCGGGCCCGGACCGTGTTTTCCGTGATGGCGAGCTCTTCGGCGATCTGTTTGAAGGACCGGCGCCCTTCCCGCAGGCGCTTGATGATGGCCAGGTTCGTCTCGTCGATCTTCATATCAACCCCCGGTGCCTTTTCTACATCTGATTGATCGATATGTCAATTCGTTGCAGATATTTTTTTGTTTTCATGAAAAATCGTTTATAATATTTCGCATATGCTATATTATTATAAAAATCTCTATAAAGGAGGTTTCCCATGGCGGAGCGAGTCGACATCCTGGTGATCGGCGGGGGACCGGGCGGCCACGCAGCGGCCCTGGAGGCGGCCCGTCTGGGCAGCCGGACGGCCATCATCGAGAGGCAGGGGTGGGGCGGCACCTGCACCCACCGGGGTTGCATCCCGACCAAGGCCCTGCTGGCCTGCAGCGGTCCGCTCGGCGGGCTCAAGAAGCTCAAGCGCCTGGGAATCCAGGTCGGCGAGGCCGCAATCGACTTCGCGGCCATGAAGCGCCACCAGGAGCAGATCGTGAAGGTCTCTGCCCTGGGCGTCCAGAAATCCCTCCAGGAGGCCGGCGCGGAGATGATCGCCGGCGAGGCGAGGGTCACCGCCCCGGGCGAGGTGGCCTGCACGGCCCCCGACGGCACGACAAGGACCCTCCAGGCCCGGGACCTGGTCATTGCCTGGGGGTCGGAGCCGGCCCTGCCGCCTGGGGTGCAGAGCTCCGGCCGGATCCTCACCTCGGACGGCCTTCTGGCCCTCAAGGCCCTCCCGCAGAGCCTCCTCATCGTGGGGGGAAGCGTGATCGGCGTCGAGTTCGCCACGCTCTATGCCGAGCTCGGGGTCAAGGTCACCCTGATCGAGCTTCTGGAGCGGCTCCTCCCGGCAGAGGAGCATGAGGCCTCGGCCCTCCTGACCCAGGAACTGACCAAGATCGGCGTCAGCGTCCATACTGGGGTGCGGATGGAGGCGATCCGCGAGGGGGCCGCAGGGGTGGAGATCCGGGCGGTCCCGGTCAAGGCCGATCCGGCAACCCCGCTGGAGCTTTCCGCCGAATACGCCCTCATCGCCACGGGCCGGAAACCCTGCCTCCACACCGATCAGCTCGACAGCCTGGGGATCCGCTACGACAGGCGGGGCATCAGCGTCGATGCTGACCAGCGGACGAGTGTGCCGGGGATCTACGCCATCGGCGACGTCACCGGCGGGATGATGCTGGCCCACCGAGCCATACAGCAGGGCAAGGCCCTGGCCGGCCGCCTCTGCGGGGCCCCGGAAGTCCGCTGCATCGAGGAGGCGGTGCCCGCCGTGGTCTACACCCATCCCGCCATCGCCCGCGTCGGACTGACCGAAGCCGCGGCCCGCGAACAGGGCCTGGCCATCCAGGTCCACCGGGCCGATTTCGGGGCGAACATCATCGCCCGTGCCCATCTGCTGGGACCTGGATTCGTCAAGCTGCTCTTCGATGGAGAGAGGTACCTGGGGGCCACCGTAGCTGGGGAGTCGGCCGGGGAGCTGATCGCGCCGCTCGGTCTGGCGATGGCATCAGGCCTGAATCGAAGGCAGCTCCGGGAGTGGATCATCCCCCACCCGACACTGAGCGAGGTCCTGGGCCTCTAAAGCACAACATCGCCACCGAAGAGAGACTGACTGTCTGGAAGGAGGTTATTTTTACAGATTATAGGCCCGCACAAAGAGATCGGGGACTTTGTGGGATAGATGGGCTCGATGATATGGATTTACATACGGGACCTCATCAAGCATCGTCCGAGCCATTGCCCGGAAGCCGTGGGTCATGTTTTCCCTGTCGTAACCAAAGTAGCGAAGGGCCTCGTTCACGGCGTTTTGCTCAACAAAAAACCCGCCATTTTTAGCGGGTTTTTGGACTACCGAGGACATCCTCGGACTATGTTCTGGCGGAGAGAGGGGGATTCGAACCCCCGTGAGGGCTTTTGGCCCCCAAATCGATTTCGAGTCGATCCCGTTACGACCACTTCGGTAT
>CAYOGU010000081.1:0-12598 GCA_964403345.1 uncultured Syntrophus sp.
CGCTTTTCCAGGGGGGCGTCGGGCCGGGTCAGGGTGGCGATGGGGGAGCTCTCGGTCTGGCCGTAGCCGATGACCACCCTTTCCATGTGCATCAATGAACTGACCCGGCGCATCGTGTCGATGGGGCAAAGGGACCCGGCCATGATCCCGGTCCTGAGGCTCGTCAGGTCGTAGCGGCCGAAATCGGGGTGCTCGAGCTCCGCCAGGAACATGGTCGGAACGCCGTGCAGGACCGTGCACCGCTCCTTCTGGACCGCATCCAGGGTCGCCTTCGGATCGAAGATCGGCGCGGGGATGACCAGGGTTGCCCCGGCCGTGAGGGTGACCAGGTTCGACAGGACCATCCCGAAGCAGTGGTAGAAGGGGACCGGGACGCAGAGCCTGTCGTCGGGCCGCATCCCCATCTCCAGGGCGGTGAAGTGGGCATTGTTGAGGATGTTATGGTGGGTCAGGAGGACCCCCTTGGGGAAACCGGTGGTCCCGGAGGTGTACTGGATGTTCACAACGTCGTCCATGTCCAGGTCCCCGGCCGCCGCGTCGAGCCGTTCGTCCGGCCCCTGCGGGACGATCTCCACGAACTCCCGCCGGGTGAACATGCCAGGGTACTTCTCCTTGCCGATCATGACGACGCTCTTGAGATGGGGAAAGCGCCACGAGTCGATGTGACCCGGTTCGGCCTCCTTCGCCTCGGGACAGACCTGGTAGAACATCTCCACGTAGTTGGAGGTCCTGAATGTCTCGATGAGGCACAGGGCCTTGGCCCTGGACTCCTTGAGCACGTACTCCAGTTCGTGGGTCCGGTAGGCGGGGTTGATGTTCACCAGGATGGCCCCGATCCGGGCCGTGGCAAACTGGGTCACCCACCACTCGTAGCTGTTCGTAGACCAGATGGCGACCCGGTCCCCCTTGCGGATCCCCAGGGCCATGAAGGAGCCGGCGGCATGGTCGATGATCCGGTCCATTTCGGCATAGGTGAAGCGGCGGTTCTGATGGACCGACACCACGGCCTCCTTTTGGGGATACCGCGCGGCGACCCGCTTGAAGCACTGGGGAATGGTCTCGCCCAGCAGGGGCTTTTCGTGGGGACATTGGGCATAGGATGGAATCGGCTCTCGGGATTTGCCTTGGGTTGGATCCACGGTGATCTCGGTCATTCAACGCCCTCCTTTGACTGATGAGATAACCCCCTCCCCGCATCCAAAGAGGGGAAGGGGAATTCATGCATCCCTTCCTCGGGGGTTCAGCGGGACCTACCCGCGGTTTCCCCGGGTATAACCTGATCCAGAGGATATCCATGACGTTCGGCCTGTCTGGCCGTCGGTCCTATCGAATCGGTTAGGTCTGAGGACGTAACGGATGGAGATGCTGCCCTTCTTTCCGGTCCCTATTAGCAGGAAAGGACCTCGGTTTTCAAGTCTTTTGGCTCAAAAAACCTTTGACAGGGCCCACCGTTTATCCCATACTCGCTGACCGAAAGGGCGGCCGGCAAGGGGAACACGGCCCTTGACCGAAGCAACTTGGCCGGCCCGGGCCCGCCTGTGGAAAGATGATCGGCACGATGGGAATACTGGATGAGAAGCTGGAACGGCTCTGTTCGATCCTGAAGGAGATGGGCGGCGTTGTCGTGGGTTATTCCGGCGGCTGCGACAGCACGTTCCTGGCCGCCGCGGGCAGAGAGGTTCTGGGGGACCGGATGCTCTGCGTCCTGGCCTCGTCGGAGACCTATCCCGGCTCTGAGGTCGAGGAGGCCCTGGAAACGGCCCAGAGGCTGGGCATCGCCGTCATGCGGATCGAGACGGACGAGCTCAGGGACGAGGCCTTCGCAGCCAACACCCCGGAACACTGTTATTTCTGCAAGCGGGAACTCTTCAGCCGGCTCGTCGCCATCGGCAAGGAACGGGGGATCGCCTGGGTCGCCGACGGTTCGAACGTGGACGACCTGGACGACTACCGGCCGGGAGGCCGTGCGGCCGCGGAGTTCGGGATCCGGAGCCCGCTCCGTGAGGCGAACCTGACCAAGCAGGAGATCCGGGAACTCTCGCGCCGGACGGGCCTTCCGACCTGGGACAAGCCGGCCTTTGCCTGCCTCGCCTCGCGGATCCCCTACGGGACACGGATCGAGCCCGCCATCCTCACGCGTCTGGACGAGGCGGAGCGGTTTCTCAAGGGGCTGGGGTTCCGCCAGGTCCGCGTCCGCCACCACGGGACCGTGGCGCGGATCGAGGTGGAACCGGATCGGATCGCTCAGATCGCCTCCCCGGAGATCCGCCGCCAGGTGGCGGATCGATTCAGGGATCTGGGCTGGCTCTACACGTCTGTGGACCTGGAGGGCTATCGGACGGGGAGCATGAACGCCGCCCTGGACCGCGCACCGCAGGTGTGATAGGCAATCCCGCAGAGTTTCTCCCTCGCGTGATGTCCCCGAAGCGGCCCCAGGATCGGGTCGCGAATGGGGCGCGAACAGAAGAAGCAGGGAATACCCCATGGACAGCAGAAAGATCCGGAAGATTCTCGAAGCGGTGAAGGCGGGCGACATCCCTGTCGATGCAGCGATGGAAAAACTCCGCGGCCTCCCCTATGAAGATTTGGGTTGCGCCAAGCTCGACCTGCACCGGGCGATCCGCACGGGCTTCCCGGAGGTCGTCTTCTGCCAGGGAAAGACCGCAGAGCAGTCCGTCGAGATCGTCAGAGCGCTGGCCCGTCACCACGCCAAGGTTCTGGCGACCCGGGTGACGCCCGAAATCGCCCGGCAGATCACCTCGGCCGTCAAAGGCTGCACCTACCACGAACTCGCCCGGCTCCTGGTCGTCGAGCGGCCATTGAAAAAGCCGGCCGGCAAAGCAGCGAAACCGGCCATGGATCCCAACGAGGGGAAATACATCATGGTCCTCTGCGCCGGGACGGCCGACCTGCCCGTGGCGGAGGAGGCCGCCGTGACGGCAGAGACCATGGGAAGCCGTGTCGAGCGGGCCTACGACGTAGGCGTCGCGGGACTCCACCGCCTCCTCGACCAACGTGAAAAAATCCTCCGGGCGAACGTCCTGATCGTCGTCGCCGGGATGGAAGGGGCGCTTCCCAGCGTGGTTGGGGGAATGGTTTCCTGTCCGGTGATCGCGGTCCCGACGAGCGTCGGTTATGGGGCCAGCTTCGGAGGGTTGGCCGCGCTTCTGGCCATGCTCAATGCCTGCGCCGCAGGAATCGCCGTCATGAACATCGACAACGGCTTCGGGGCGGGGTATTTCGCCCATCTGGTGAACCGATGAAAACAGCCTATTTCGACTGCTTTTCCGGGATCAGTGGTGACATGACGCTCGGGGCCCTGATCGGGGCCGGCGCCGACGCCGAGGCCCTCCGCAGGGGCCTGGCCGGCCTGGGCGTCGCAGGATTCAGGATCGAGGTCGGCCACAGGATGGCCGGGTCCATCGAGGCCACGGACGTCCAGGTCCTTCTGGACGATCACCACCATCACCCCCACCGGCGGCTCGGGGACATCCTCGGGATCATCGGGAATGCGGATCTCTCCGAGCGGGTCAAACAGACGGCCGCGGGGATCTTCCGGCGTCTCGCCGAGGCCGAGGGAAAGGTCCACGGCCGTTCGCCCGACGAGGTCCATTTCCACGAAGTCGGGGCCCTCGACGCGATCGTCGATATCGTCGGGACTGCCCTGTGTCTGGAGATGCTCGGCTGGCCGAGGGTCGTCGCAAGCCCCCTGCCGACCTTCCACGGCTACGCCAAGGGCGCCCACGGCACATTCCCCCTGCCTGCGCCGGCCACGGCCGAGCTCCTGGTCGGCGTCCCCTGGCGGAAGCTCGATATCGAAGGGGAGCTGGTCACGCCGACGGGCGCGGCGATCCTCCGCGAGATCGCGTCGGAATTTGGTCCGCTGCCCGCCATGCGGATCGAGCGGATCGGCTACGGAGCCGGAAAAAGTACCTTCGGGGTTCCCAATGCCCTGCGGGTCCTGGTCGGGACAGAAGAAGCCACTGCCCTCCCCTCTCCCGAAGACGTCGCGCTGATCGAGACGAACCTCGACGATCTCAACCCCCAGTTCTACGAGACGGCCATGGAGAAACTCTTCGCCGCCGGGGCCCTGGACGTCTTCCTCATCCCGATCCAGATGAAGAAGAACCGGCCGGGGACGCTCCTGTCGGTCCTCTGCGAACCCGGAAAGGCGGAGGCAATGGCCGAGATCGTCCTGGCCGAAACCTCGACCTTCGGGGTCCGGATCTCCAGCCGGGAGCGGATCTGTCTGGAGCGGCATTGGAAGGAGGTCACGACCGAGTTTGGAAGGATCCGGATCAAGATCGGCGAACTGAGGGGCAGGGCGGTCACGGCCGCCCCCGAGTATGAGGACTGCAGGAAGGCTGCGGCCCAGCACGGCGTCCCGGTCCGGGAGGTCTATGAAAGCGCCGCAGCCCGTTACCGGACGGAAAGATCGTAGCCGGTCCTGTCCATCCCATCCCGGTCGGGAAAATGGAACAGGTCTAAGGTCGCAAGATGGAGCGTGAAGCCGGAACCGCTATCGGCCGAAGACCTTCTTGAGCAGGTCCGTGACCCGGGCGGCAGGATCGGTCCGTATTTTTCTCTCCTCCTCTCCGATCATCAGGAAGAGTCCGTCGAGGGCCTTGCTCGTCACGTAATGGTCCAGGTCCACCGACTCCTTCTTCACCAGCGGAACATTTTCCAGAGGGGCCGCCATCTCCTTGTAGGCCTTTGCCACGCCGACCTTGTCCATGCTGGCCGTGACCACCGGCTTGAACTCGTCGTAGAGTTTGGCGGACGTCTTTCTCTTGAAGAATTCCGTGGCCGCTGTGTCCCCGCCCTGAAGGATTCCCCTGGCATCGTCGAAGGTCATCTCCCGGATGGCATCGACGAAAAGGCGTGTTGCCTTGGGTGCCGCTGCCTCGGCGGCCCGGTTCATGCTCACGATCAGGTTGTCCACCTGCCGCTGGAAGCCCAGCTTGGCTGCCCAGTCGGCCATCGTCTGGATCCGGTCGGGCAGAAGGATCTTGACCATGTTGTTGCCGAAAAATCCGTCCGCTTTCGAAAGGGACTTGACCGCATTCTCCGTCCCCACGGACAGAGCCTCCCTGAGCCCGGAAATCGTCGCCTTGTCGTCGGGCGCGGAGAGTCCCTTGATCGGCTCCGATCCCAAAATGTCCTTCAGGGCGTCAAAAGGACCGGCATGAACGGGGACGGCGCCGATGCTCAAAAGAATGGAAATAACAAGCGCCAGGGATTTCATCGTGTCCTCCCATCATCTTGGGTTTTCCATCGTCCGGGTTTCCGTTTCATTCTTTCGTCATTCATGGTGATCGGAAAGCCACCGGAAGTCAAGGACGGATATCTCCTCCTCTTCTTGATTTCTGCAGCAGATCTTGATAATCGCAATTCAGGAGCAAATATGAAACAAACTCTTTTCAGGTTTCTGTCGTTGTCGGCGGCATTCTGGCTGATCGCCTGCGGCGGGAGCAGCAGCGGGGGCGGGGGCGGATCGACAAACGCAAGCACGCCGACCCTCTCCGCTGTCGTTCTGACGCCTTCCTCGGTTGCGGCGGGGGGAACCGCTTCCTTCACCATCACCTTTTATTACACCGATGCCCTGGGTGACCTGGATGGCGGGGCCGTGTATCTGCAATACAACGGCGTGGACAACAACCTGGCCACCTTCGGAAGCAGCTATGCGGGCAGCAAGAGCGGCTACGCCGTCTTCACGCTCTCCCCGCTTACCTTGAATTCGACAAAGGGAACCGTCACCATCCCCGTCTCGATCGCCGACAAGCTGGGGAACAAGTCCTATTCATACAACTGCACGATTACCCAGACATAATCCGCATCATCGGAACGTTGATACGTTGCCGCAAGATCCGCCGTGTATCAGCATTCCTATCATCTCTCCGCCGGCATCGCCCTCTCGGGCTTGGGCAGATGCACTGTGCCGGTCCGCGGCCTTACCGGGCATGCTGGGAGGGGAGATCCCCTCTGATATTTGTTACCCATAGAGTAGACAACAGCCAATATCTATTCAACTTTTGATCATTCTTGACTCCTTAATGGGATCGTGATACGAGTATGCCAAAAATTGACATAGGTCAGGATTTGTAAATCTGTCACCCCTGCGAGGATACCGATGGATTCTTACAAAGGCCCCTCTTTAAAATGAAGCAGGGGCCTTTTATCTTCAATCTCATTCGCTAAAAAGGAGGGGGTATGACTCGACTTCGGCGGCAAAGGGAGAAATCCGTCTACAAAACCCTGTCACTGTTGTTCATGTTGCTTTTTCTCGCGGCATGCGGCGGGGGCGGAGGCGGCGGGGGCGGAAGTTCCACAACCAACAGCACACCAACACTTTCAGCGGTTGTGTTTTCACCAACATCAGCACCGGCTGGAAGCACCCAGGCATTTATTTTAGCGTTTAATTACACCGATCCGCTTGGTGATTTGGATGGAGGCTATATCTATATACGATATAATGGGATCGATAATCGGGCTGGAACATTTACAAGTGATTTTGCCGGCAGTAAAAGTGGATTTGCCAGTCTATTACTTTCATCTGTCACTTTAAATTCAACAGTGGGCAATGTCATCGTCCCGGTTTGGATCGTCGACAAGTTGGGAAACAAATCCAACGAATTCAACTGCACCTTAACCCAAACATGATTCGAACCATCGACGGCCGTATCGGTTATACATTGCACCAGATCCATAGCATTGTGTAAACCTTATCATCATTTTCAGGCATCGCCCTTTCGGGCGTTGGACGGCGAACCATGTCTATCCTTTGCCTCACGGGGAATTTTGATAGGGGGGATATGGCTCGACTTCGGCGGCAAGAGGAGAAATCCGTCTACAAAACTCTGTCACTGTTGTTCACGTTGCTTTTTCTCGCGGCCTGTGGCGGAGGTGGGGGCGGGGACGGCATTTTCACGAACGGCAGCATTCCGACCATCTCGAATGTCACCCTCTCCCCCTCGGAGGCTGTGGCAGGAAGCTCCGTATCATTCAATGCGTTTTAATTACACCGATCCTTTCGAAGATCTGTATCACGGGCATGCTTACATCCGATATAATGGAACCGAGTATGAAGCGGCAACCCTGGCTGGCGAATTTATCGGCAAATCAAACGGTACAGCAATATTATCTCTTTCGGCCATCACCTTGAATTCAACTGCGGGAACCGTTCCAGTTTCTGTATGGATTGCGGATAACGGGGGAAGTAAATCTAACGAAGTTTCCTTTAACATCAATCAAGTTTCCAGCTTATGTGCCAGCATATTATACCCCGCTTCAAAAGGCGATTGATTGTCCGCTTTAGAAAGGACGTCTGAACCTCCTCGTTTCCCTCGCGGCCTGCCGCGGGGGGTGACCGATCCTCGGTCCTGGGCCGGCCCTGGGGGAGCGATCCTGTCCGGTCATGGATATCCGGTGCCGGGGGCTGTTCCCCTAATCCGACACCCAAAAGGAGTGGGACGAAATCTTCTTTCCGTCGAAGTACGTTTCGATCCGCCAACGCCCCGCATACCTCGACCCCATGATCCCGTCGAGGAAGGTGGAATCCAGGACCAGCCATGCATAGGCCGTGTATTCCCCTCCGGGGACCGGCTGTTTGACCCGGTGGACGTAGGGCTGCGGTTGTCTTTCCCTAAAGGGGGCGATCCACCTGAATTCGAGCCGACCGTCTTGCCTGGGATGAAAGATCAGGACCGCGGTGATCCGGTTGCCCGGCCTGAAACGATCAGATTGCGATTCCTTAAGCGTCTGGATTTGATCGCGGCGGATCGGCTCTTTGACAAAGACGTTCTTGCACAGGAACAGATCCTGGGCAAATCCGGACTCGCCGCCGGAGAAGATCAGAAGCGCAAGCAGCAAAACCGTCCATCGCGTCATGTTCATGCTGTCACCGAGCGATCTTGATTCCTCGATCGGACCCTCTGTATGGTTCCAATATATTTTCACTATTGGATCATTGCCACGCTTTTTCGACCCAACCCCGATCTCCTCCAATCAACGCCCGTCATCCAGCCCTCTTATCCAGATTGATGGGCTGCCCTCGGCGGAACAATCCGACCATGCAGGGAGAAAGAGAAAAGTCTTTTCCTCTGTCCCTCTAGCGCCGCTGGAGCGAGAGCGGGAGCTCCAGGTTGTTCGCCTCCAGGAGACTCGCGTCCGAGAGGATCTCCAAGGCAGGGCCATCGGCGACGACACGCCCGTCGCCGATCACGATGCAGCGCCGGCAGACGTCGAGGATGAGGTCGAGGTCGTGGGAGGCGACGAGCTTGGAGTGGTGGAACCCCTTCAGGAGTTCAATCAAGAGCCGCCTTGACTTGGGGTCCAGCGTCGCAGCCGGCTCGTCCATCGCCAGGATGTCCGGCTCCATGGCCATGACCGCGGCGATCGCGACGGCGCTCTTCTGGCCGGCCGAGAGGTGGTGCGGCGGCTTGTCCACGAGGGCCAGGCCGTTGACCAGACCCAGGGCCCTCCGGACCCGTTCCCGGACCTGGGCGTCCTCCAGGCCGAGGTTGATCGGTCCGAAGGCGACGTCGTCGAAGACCGTGGGCATGAAGAGCTGATCGTCGGGGTTCTGGAAGAGGACGCCGACCTTCTTGCGGATCTCCCGCCGGCTCTTGACCGTCAGGGCCAGATCCCCGATCGTCACCGTGCCGGACGCCGGCAGCAGGCATCCGTTCAGGTGCAAGAGGAGCGTCGATTTTCCCGCCCCGTTCGCCCCCACGATCCCCACCGACTCCCCGTGGGTGATCCGGAAGCTGACCCCCCTGAGGGCCTCGGTCCCGTCGGGATACCGGAAGAAGACATCCTTGAATTCCACCAGGTGATGGCTCATCGGAACCACCCCGCGGCCAGGCGTCCGATCCCCTCGGTCATCGGGAAGGCCCTGAAGACCCCCAGGAAAACCGCCGTCGTCATGAGGAATGCCCAATCCCTCCTGCCCATGCGGAAACGCTTGAGCATCGGGACGTCGCCCTGGAAGCCCCTGGAAAGCATGGCCCGATAGACCCGCTCGGCACGGTCCACGGTCCGCAGAAACAGGATCCCCACCAGGCGTGCATGGACCCCCGCGCCCGTTCCGCGCCCTCCGAAGGAACGCAGATCGCGCGCCCGAACGATCCGCATCGTCTCCTCCATGAGCACGAAGAGGTATCGATAGAGGAACAGGAGCTGCGAAACGAAGAGGGCCGGGAAACCGAGTCTTCTGAGGGCGTGGCAGACGCCGGGAAAGGAGGTCGTCGCCACCAGGAGGAGCGCCGCGCCGGTCGTGAGAACGAACTTCAGGAGGATCGAGAGGAAGGAGAGCCATCCCGCGGAGAGGGGCCATCCCGCCACCACGGCGACGGTCCGGGTGTCCAGGATCGGATTGAAGACCCCGATGAAGAGGGCAAAGGGCGAAACGATGAGGATCTTCCTGAGGACGAATCGGGCGGGGATCCCGCCGAGCGTGGTCAGGAGGACCGGATAGAAAAAGAATGGGACCAGAGCCGCGACCTCGAAGGGGGGAAAGGAGACGACCGTGACGATGAAGAGGGCCGTGGCCAGGACCTTGGCCCGCGGGTCGAGGCGGTGGACGAAGGTCTCCCCGTACGAGAGCCGGTCCAGACGGCCCATGTCGAAGTAGCGCTCGTCGAAGGTCATCGGTTCACCCCGGGCATCCCGGCTTCACCCTCGCCGGCCGCCTGAATGGACGGGGGAATGCTGCGTGTCGGAAGATTTTGTTTCACTGTGTCTGCGACCTCCGGCGCAGCGTCCGGATCGCCAGGCCGATGAGGCCCACGATCCCCAGGACGATCCCGGAGCCGATGAGTCCCGCCGCCGAGGTTCCCGCTTCGATTGCAGGCCAGGCCGGGGCGGCCTCCGCCTGCCCGTCTCCCCCAGCCTTGAAGCTGTAATCGGGGAGGAAGGCGGTCTTCGCCTGGAACTCCCTGAGCGTCCGGATGATCCCCTCCTCGGCCCGGACCAGTTCGGCCGAACCGGTGATCCGTTCGATGGACCACTCCAGGCCGTCGGGGCGAGTCGAGGCGAACCAGGAGAGGACGCCGCCCACGACGAGGGTCATGGCCCCGAAGGCGATCAGGGCCTTCCGCAGCGGCTTTCCGGGGGCGACGGGCCGGGATGCGGTGACGCCCTCGACGATCTCGGGCCGGGTCCCCAAGATGTACAGAACGATGCCGCCCGTGACCACCCCCTCGACCACCCCGATGGCCAAATGGATCGGCTGCATCAGCCAGAGGAACGCGGCAAAGGGGAGCTCGCTGATGCCCGAGGCAAGGGTCTCCAGGACGACGGAGAAGGCCCCGAGCTGCAGGGCCGCCAGGGAGCCGAGGACGGACGCCGCGAAAATTCGGACGGGGCTGCGGCTCCTGCCGACGATCGGCTTGTAGAGGAGCGGGTAGACCAGGCAACAGGGGTAGAATCCGAGGTTCCAGAGGTTGCAGCCCAGGGCCAGAAGGCCGCCGTCGGCGAAAAAAAGGGCCTGCACGGTGAGGACCGAGGCCATGACCAGGAAGGCCGCAGGCGGCCCCAGGAGGATGGCGAGGATCATCCCGCCCCCCAGATGGCCGCTCGATCCGGTCCCGGGAATCGTGAAATTGATCATCTGGGCCGCGAAGATGAAGGCCCCCAGGACCCCCATGAGGGGGATGAGACCCTCGTCGATCTGTCTCTTCAGTTTCCGCGAGGCCCAGGCCGCAACAGCGGCGGAGCCGGTCCAGAGCGTCGTCCCGACGGCGGGCGAGAGCAAGGCGTCGGCCATGTGCATGCTCGTATCTCCTTTCTCGACTCGGCTTCTCCAGGGCCGGCCGTCAAAACTTGACGGCCATGCCCGCCATATAGGACCAGTCTGTCTCGGCCGAAGTCAGGCCGTACTTCACACCGAGGTCCACGTTGACGTTGTCGAACAGGGCGTAGACGATCCCTCCGATCAGAAAGGCGGGGTCCCTGTCCGCCGCCTTGTCCCGGTTCCGCTCGGCGCCCACGTTTCCGACGATCGTCAGCCCCTTCAGGATCTCGTAAGTCGCCGCGAGTGAGGCGTGCCAGAGGTGCTTCTCCTCGTCGGCCTTGCTCTCGTTTCCGATATAGCCGAGATTCGAGTGGAAGGCCCAGGGGGCCGCCTCCAACGAGCCGAGCAGAAAGGCCTGATATCCGGTCCTGCCGGTGCCGAGGCCCTTTGCATCGTTCCCGGTGGGAAACCGGAGGCCCGGCTTGATCGCCAAGCTCAATCCCTGGGACTCGAAGAAGCGCCACTTGAGGTCGAGCGTCATGTCCGAGACGCCCTTCTCGTCATAGGTCGTCACCCCGTCCGCCTTGATCTCGGCCCACCGGTAGGGAATGCCCAGGACCAGGTCGGCTGTTTCGATCAGGCCGTAGGAAAGGGTCGTCGCGGCCTGGACGCCCTTCGACTCGGTGGAAACGCCGCCGACGGTCTCCTTGTCGGTATCGTATTGGCCGGTGACCTCCAACTGGAAGCCCCCCTTTCCCTGGGTCCCCGTGTCGTCCGTGATGAGGGGATGGCCGGCCCAGGCCATCGTGCTCACGAACAGAAGAATGGGGAGAGCCATCCATCCGATCCAACGACGCAGGCCCATGGTCTTTTTATTTTCCTTTCCTTTCGGCGGCATGCCATGAATTCAAGAATGGTGTTACGTTCGGATAAAAAAATCATACGCTACCCGATCTCCTTGCCCGTGCTCGACATGCTGAGGGTGCCGTGCCGGACCCCCTTGATCGACTTGAGGGCATCGGCCAGTTTATGCACCTCCTCGGCCTTTCCCCGGGCGGCGATGATTTCCAGGCAGTTGTGGTGATCCAGATGGATGTGCTGGGTCGAGATGATCACCTTCTGGAAATCGTGCTGCGTGTCGACCACCTTTGCCAGGACATCCTTCTTATGATGGTCGTAGATGAGTGTGATGGCACCGGCCACGTCGCGTCCCTCCCGCCACTCCCGCTGGACAAGCTCCCGGCGGATCAGGTCCCGCAGGGCCTCCGAGCGGTTGGTGTACTGCCGCTCCCGGATGAGGTCGTCAAACCTCTCCAGGAGGGGTTGTTCCAAGGATACTCCGAAACGGACCAGGTCAGACATACTGCCCCCGTATTACGTTTTTCTTGATTCATAGCACGTTCTCGGCCCCTGTCAAGGGATTTATCGCAGGGCGGCCTTCCCCTTCTCGAGATATGGAATTTGACTCTTTGGTGCAGACGAGCTATTCATAGACCTGGCAGGGAGAGGGAAAGCATCGGGCCGCCTCGTAGAGATCGGGGGTCAGCATGATCAAGATCATCGTCATCGCGCCCTATGAGGAATTCGGGGAATTGTTCCGCGAGACCTTTCGCGAGCACGACGAAAAGGTCCACAAGGAATTTGCGGAGCAAAGCGAATACGAAATCGAGGTCATCGTCGAATACCGCCATGAAGCGATCCAGAAGATGACGCTGGATTGCAACGTCGTGATCGCCCGGGGATTCTCGGCGCAGTTGCTCAGAAACATGGAATCCTACGTCCCTGTTGTGGAGATCCCGGTCACGGCCAACGACATCATCCGTTGCCTGATCGAAAGCCGGAACCGTTACGGCGACAGGAGAATCG
>CAYOGU010000082.1:0-12558 GCA_964403345.1 uncultured Syntrophus sp.
CGAAGGCCTCCCACACCTCGGGGGTGAAGCAGACGTGGCCCATCAGGCGCTTGGGGTCGTGGACGTCGATGGGCTCCGGGGCGACGTTGAGATCGCCGCACCAGATCAGCGGGGCCTTGGAGGAGTAAGTTCCGGCGAAGAAGTCCCGCAGCCGTCCGAACCAGCCGAGCTTGTAGGCGAAGTGGGACGTCTCGCGCTCCCGTCCCTGAGGCACGTAGGTGTTGACGACTGCGATTCCCTGGAAGACGGCGGCGATCAGGCGGTCCTCGTCGGCAGGTCCCCCGTCTGAGAGACCCAAGCGGACCGACTCGGGTTTCCAGCGGGAGGCGATGGCCACGCCGTTGTACTGCCGCTCTCCCCGGAATGTCACCTCGTAGCCGGCCTCGGCGAATTCTCCCACGGGAAACTGCGCGTCGGAAACCTTGGTCTCCTGCATGCAAAGGACATCCGGCTGATGTTCCCGGAGCCAGGGGAGGACGATGTGCAGGCGACTCCGGATGGAGTTGACGTTGTAAGTGGCGATCCTGAAGTGTCCCATGTCTGGGTTCTCCTGTCTCTTTGAGATCTGCCGCCCTTCCCGGCCCGCCCTCGGGGGGGCATCTTGCGGCACCTGGGACCACCGACGGCACTCTGCCGCCCCGGCGCTTTTGCACGGTACCATGTCCGCCGTTTCGGATTCAACGATTTTCAGAGGGCATCCGCCCACGCTCGCCGTCCGAAAGAGGCGTTCGCATCGCCGAAGGGGGGCGGGACCTGCGGCGGAAAGCGGCAGGGATGGTCAGGGACCCATGTCCTTCGGCCGGGGGACATAGGGCGTTTTGAGGTAACGCTTCGCCTCCACCTGGCCGAAGCCCTCTCCCCCATCCACGACGAGGGCACGGTTGTAGTACTCCTGCGCCTGTTTGCGGTTGCCGTGGGCGTCCTGGATCATCCCCAGCCGCACCAGGGCCGAGGTCCTGATCCGGGCGTTGTAGATGGATGTGTCCTTCAAGGCCTTCTCGAAGAATTCCACCGCCCGGTCATAGTCCCGCTGATTGAAGAGAATCCTTCCCATCAGGTGATCGTAGCGCGGCTGGAGCTGCGGAACGAAGGGAGGGCGCCCCGATGCGATCCCCTTTTCGATTTCCCGGGCGATGGCGAAGGCCTCGTCGAAACGGCCGATCTCCGCCAGGATGTTGGCCAGGGACAGGGAAAAGTTGTAGTTGTTGGGATATTTCTCCTTCAACTCCAGGGTGAACGCCAGGGCCAGGGAGGGCAGTCCCTCGTAATAGGTGTAGGCGGAGGAGAGCTCCGCCAGGGCCAATTCCCTCAGGAGGACCCCCTTCTGAGCCGCCAGGGCCAGTTCCTGAAGCCCCTTCTGGTTGTCTCCCGTGGTGATCAGCATTGAACTGAAGAAGCGGGCCGCGCCGGGCAGATGGTCGAGGTGGTAGTGGAGCAGGCCGATGGGGAAGTAGATGTCGAAATTCTGCGGATCCTCCGCCCTGGCCCTGAGGAGGTAGTCCCAAGTGTACGTCGTCTCCTGGGCGACGATGAAGTACCGTTTCTGGGCGATGGCCCAGCGGATCTTGACAATCTTGGCGATGGCCATGGCGAAGTAGGCCTGGCCGTCCCGAGGATTCCTCTCGATCCGGGCCTGGCCCCTGGCGAGCGCTTCACCCACGTCCATCAGCATCATTTCCTGGTCCCTGATCCGCTTTTGCAGATCGAAACTCATCTCGTAATCGAACAGATGCCCCAGGGCCATGAAGGCGTAGCCGAGCGGATTGTCCCGGTCCAGTTCCACGGCCTTCTGGAACAGGGCTGTGGCGGCCGCCGGCTCCAGGTTGAAGGCCTTGTCGATTCCCTGCCGCAGATAGCCCTGAAGGGCGGAAGCCGGTGCCGGAGCCGCGGCGGCCCCTCCGTTGCCCGGAGATGCCGCGATACCGACGGCCGGGATCAGGCCGGCCAGGCAGAGAACGAGGAGAAGAAATCGAGCCTGTTTTTTCCCCATGGGTCTGATTCCCTTTTGCCCCCCCAGGCGGTTCACCGAGGGCGGTTGGTCAGCCAGACGCCGGTTATGACCATGGCTGCCCCCAGGATCAGAGAGAGGTCGATGGCCTCGCCAAGGAGAAGCCAGCCAAAAAGGACGCCGCTCACCGGTACGAAGTTTAGGAAGACCGAGGCCCTGGAGGGGCCGATCGCCAGGATGCCCTCATAATACCAGAAAAATCCGAGGACCGTTCCGAAAAAACCGAGGTAGAGGATGCCGAGCCAGTCCGCGGCGAAGAAGCTGCCGGCCAAGCTGGGGAGGTCCTCCAGACAGGCCGGCAGGGCAAGGGCGGCCCCGCCGATGAGGCAGGAGTAGGTGACCGCCGCCAGGGGCGAGAATTCCTTCATGATCACCTTGCCGATCAGGGAGTAGGTGACCCAGCTCGCGACGCAGCCCAGAAGGTAAAGCTCGCCCCAGCCCACCCCCCCAGTGAAGAGAGAGTCGATATTGCCACGGGAAATGACGAGGGCGGCCCCGGCCAGGCATAGGGCGATTCCCGCAAGCTTCCAGGCGTGGAGTCTCTCCCGGAAGAAGAGGGTCGAAAGGAGCGAGATGCAGACGGGGTTGCAGGCCACGATGAGCGAGGCGCGGCTGGCAGTGACGCTCTTCATCCCCAGGAAGAAAAAGACGTTGTAGGCGAAAACCCCTGTCATGCCCAAGAGGACGGCAGGCACGACCTGGTGCCGCGCGAGGCGAGGGATCCGTCCCTCCTTCAGGAGGATCATGACGATCAGAAACAGGGAGGCCGTCAGGAAGCGAAGAAAGGACGCGGAATAGGGGGCCACATGGGGAGCGACGATACGGGCCGCCACAAAGGTCCCGCCCCAGAAGATCGCCGTCAGGAAAAGTTTGATGTAGACCCACATGCCATCCACCTTCTCGTGGGGCCCTGTCGGCGCCTTCCGTTTGCCGCCACGCCCCGGAGCGAAGACTCTCGGGGAAAACGACTGGCCTGTCAAGGGAAAAAGCGGCGATCAATATTTCATTGACACGGGAAGGGGCCGGCTTTAAAGAAGCCGGTAAGAAGGCGCCGTATTGAAGAGGATGACTGACCGGATGACCGAAACGGGACTCTCGAAAGCCGGGATTCAAAGCGATACCTCCTGGCTCGCCTTGCTCTGCCTGAGCCGCGCCAGTTTTGTCTTCGTTTTCGTGAGCTACTCGGCGGCCCTCCCCCTGCTCAAGAACGACTGGGCCATGACGGCCAGTCAGGCCGGCCTGATCCAGTCCGCCTGGCATACGGGCTATCTGATCTCGCTCTTTGCCGTCGGACTTATCTCCGACCGTCAGGGCGCCCGGAGGACCTTCCTGGCCGGCGGCATCCTGGCCAGCCTCAGCGCCCTTTGCTTCGGCTTTTTCGCCGATAGTTTCCTCTCGGGCCTCGTTCTTTACGGCTTTACGGGGCTCTGTTCCGGGGCCTCCTACACGCCGGGATTGACGCTCATCGCGGAGCGCTTCGTGACCTACCAGCGGGGCCGCGCGATGGGCTGGTTCCTGGCTGCAGCGTCCCTCGGCTACGGGGTTTCCCTGATCCTCTGCGGCCTTCTGATGCCCCTCATCGGCTGGCGAGGGGCCTTCATCGTGACCAGTTGTGGGCCGCTGGCCGCTACAGCGCTCGCCTTCTGGATGCTTCGCGCCACGCCCAACATCGTCCACCCGCGGGAGGAGGGACGGGCCGTCCTTCTCGACTTGATCGCGGTCTGGCGGAACCGGCCGGCGATGCTCCTGGTCTGGGCCTATGTCTTCCACGCCTGGGAACTTTTGGGGATGTGGGCTTGGCTCCCGGCCTTCCTGGCGGTGTCGATCGCCGGAGGTGGCGGCATGACGATGCAGGCCGCCGGAATTGGTGCGCTCTGCACGGCCCTCACCTACATCACCAGCATGGGGGGCAGCATCTTTGGCGGGTCCCTCTCGGACCGCTGGGGGCGCACCCGGGTGATCCTCTGGGCGGCCTGTCTGAGTCTGGTGTGCTCCTTCACCTTCGGCTGGATGCTGGCCCTGCCGATCTGGATCCTGGTCGTGGTCGCCACGCTTTACAACCTGACGGCGATCGCCGACTCCTCGGTCTTCTCGACGGGGCTCACGGAACTGGTGGAGCCACGGTACCTGGGGGCGGCCTATGCCCTGCGCTCCCTGCTTGGGTTCGGGGCCGGCGTGGTCAGCCCCTGGGTCTTCGGCCTCGTGATCGACTGGGCGCGAGGGGAACCGCTCCGCTCGGAAGCGATGGCCTGGGGATTGTCCTGGAGCGCCCTGGGCGTCGGCGCCCTCCTCGGGCCGCTGATGACCCTCCGGCTCCGTTCCCTGCCCGAGGCCGGGAGGATGGCGGGGGAAAAGCGGTAAGGCTAGACGGCGATGTCCACCTGCTGGACCGAGCCGGCCTTGCCGGATTCGGCGAGATAGAGCCCCGTGCGCCGCACCTGGGCGACGAGCTCGTTGGCGTCGTCCGTGAGGGAGAAGGCGGTGTCGGCGTAGCCCGTGAAGATCGCCCCTACGCCGCTTTCCTTGAGCCCCGTCAGGACATCCGTGCCGTCAGCGGCCTTCATCCAGATGCCGAGGCGTTGATAGGCCGTGTCCTGCTCGTCGATCCATCCGTTGTTGTCCCCGTCGAGTCTCGACAGTTCCGCAAAGCCGTTGCCCGTGGTGGGGCCGAAGAGCTCTCGGCCGTCGTTGACTTGGCCGTCGCTGTTCGCATCGAAAACCAGTAGGCCGCTCCCACTCCCGACAAAGGGGATGGCCTCGTCCCGGCCGTCGGCATCAAGGTCGAAGAAGAATTTCTGGTCCGTGAGCCTCGCGGCCGGTCCGTTGAAGTTGATCACCAACGGATCGATGAGGGCGTCGCCCGCCCGCACCGAGATGGAGGTGCTGCTGGTGAAAGACCTGGCCATCTGGACGTCGAGGGTAAAGGGGATCTCCATGCCGTCGGCGGTCTTGACGATGCCCGCCGCCTGGAAAGACGAGCTCTCCGCTTCCGTGTGGATTTCCGTATAGTCGTAGCGGAGCCCCCATCCCGCCCTTTCGGATCCCTCGGCAGAGGGGTCCTGCTCCTGGCTAGGAAGATCGGGAGTTTCCCGGGTGCCCCCGGACAGGTCTTCCGCCGTCATCATCAGGATCTCATGGCCGGTCATGGCCTCGATGAGCTTCTTGATGAGCATGAGTTTCGGATCGTTCTCAATCACGTCCTCGGGGCTGAGCGCAGAGGCCTCCTTGGCCTCCGGAGAGAGAGTAACCGTATCGCCGGTGGAGGTCGCCTGGGGGGGATCGACCCAGATTTTGAGGGTCTCCGTCTGGATGTCCCTTTTTTCCAGCCGGCTCTCCCCGGTCATGAGCAGATTGGTATTGGTGACGATCATGGGCGGCCTATGGCTCCTTCTTTCCAAGTGCTTGATTCCCTGGCAGAACGTTCCTGCCGTATTACCCGGACAGCTCGCACACCCCTGCTGGCGGCCGGCTTTCCCGGGCAAAGGGACCGATCGGTGACATTATAGGATATCGGCGTCGGGGGGGTGAAACTTTAGCGTCCTGTTGGTGGTATACTTTTCGGGGCGATCCCTGTATCATATGCGGCCGGGGGAGGTTGGTTCCGTTCCGCCGGAAGCGGTGTATGCTTCCGGCCGTAGGGTCCCACGGAATGAATCTGTTTCGGGGCTATCGTCGTTCAGGAGGTGATCGTGATGCGGGTTGTGTCGCAGTGGCGGGGTTGGCCGTTCCTCAAGGAGATTGCCTGGAACCTCGTCCTGCTGGTGGCCGGGAGCGTTCTCTGCGCCATCGGGGTCAACGGCATCCTGATCCCCCACCTCTTCGTCAGCGGCGGGGTGACAGGCTTGGCCCTGGTGGTCCACTATCTCGCCCCCGGCCTCTCTGTGGGTCTCCTCTACGCCCTGATGAACCTGCCGCTCTTCGCCGCTGGCTGGTTCTTCATCAGCCGGCGCTTCTTCGTTTACAGCGCTGTCGGGATGCTGATCTTCTCCGTTGCCGTGGAGTGGGTCCGCATCCCCTTTCCGATCCCGGTCCAGGAGAAGCTCCTGGCGGCGATGCTGTCCGGTCTCATCATGGGCACGGGCTCGGGGATCATTCTCAAATCCCTGGGGTCCGCCGGTGGGACCGACATCCTGGCGGTGATCCTCCTCCAGCGTTTCTCCATCCGCCTGGGGACCACGGTCTTGGCTTTCAACATCCTGGTCCTGGCGGCCTCGGCCTTTTTCTTCTCTCTGGATGCGGCCCTCTATACGATGTTCTACCTCTTCGTGTCCTCCCGGATCGTCGATCTGGTCGTGACAGGGTTGACGCAGCGCAAGGCGGTCTTCATCATCTCGCCCCAGTGGGAGAAGATCTTCCCGAGGATCCTCAAAGAGATCCATCGCGGGGTCACGATCCTGCGCGGCCAGGGGGCCTATTCGGGGAAGGAACAGCGGATCCTCTACACGGTCGTCACCTTCCCGGAGGTGGCGACCCTCAAGCAGATCGTCCGCAGCGAGGACTCGGGGGCCTTCGTCGTCGTCTCCGACACCATCGAGGTGATGGGCCACCGGATCGGCAACCAACCTCATTGGTGATCCCCCCATGATGTGCCATCCCTTTCCCGTTGCCGGAACCCTGCGCCGCATCGCCCTGTCGGTCTTCGCGATTCTCGCGGTCCTGGCGGCCTTCCTCGTTCCGCCGGGCCGGTCTGCCTTTGCCGGGGAGAAGGGGAACGTCTGGGGATACCGCATCGTCAAGACCTATCCCCACGACCGGATGGCCTACACGCAGGGGCTCCTCTGGCTGGACGGGTTCCTCTACGAGAGCACGGGCCAGTACGGGGCCTCAAGCCTCCGGAAGGTCCGCCTGGAGACCGGCCAGGTCATCGAGCGGCACGACCTGGAGGACACTTATTACGGCGAGGGGCTTGCGGCTTGGGGGGGCAGATTCTACCAATTGACCTGGACCCAGCAGACTGGCTTCATCTACGATTACGATCGCGCCCGACTCAGGCAGGTGGGGACCTTCCGCTATTCCGGCGAGGGATGGGGCCTGACCCAGGACGGAAAGCGGTTGATCATGAGCGACGGAACCGCGGAACTCCGGTTCATCGACCCCAGGACCCTGAAGGAGACGGGGCGCCTGAAGGTCCACGCCGGTGGCGTTCCGGTAGGAGAACTCAACGAGTTGGAGGTCGTTCGGGGGGAGATCTTTGCCAACATCTACCGGACGGAACGGATCGCGCGGATTTCCCCAAAAAGCGGGGCCGTGACCGGCTGGATCGACCTGACCGGCCTTCTGCCCCAGGCGGACCGCTGGATCCCGGTGGATGTCCTCAACGGGATCGCCTACGATGCAGCCCGGGACCGCCTCTTCGTGACGGGGAAGCTCTGGCCGAAGCTCTTCGAGATCGAATTGATCCGCCGCTAGGAATATGGCGCGGGGCCTATTTCCCCTGAGCGCTCACCCTGCTATCCGCCCAGGTAGGCCTCCTTCACCCTGGGGTCGCGCAAAAGCTCCCACCCCGTTCCCTCGAGAAATACTTTTCCCGTCTCCAGCACATAGGCATAGTCGGCAAGCCGGAGGGCCATGACCGAATTTTGCTCCACCAGAAGAATCCCGATACCCATTTGCCGGATTTCCGCGATGATATGCGCGACCTGCTGAACCATGATGGGGGACAGACCCAGGGAGGGTTCATCCATCAGAAGGAGTTTCGGCTTGGAGAGCAGGGCCCTGGCAATGGCCAGCATCTGCTGTTCGCCGCCGCTCAGGGTCCCGGCCTTCTGTTTGGATCTCTCCTTGAGTTTGGGGAAGGTGAGGTAGATGTTCTCCAGGTCGCTTCTGATCCCGGCTTCATCCGTGCGTTTGAAGGCTCCCATCTGAAGATTCTCCAGCACCGTCATGAAGGGGAAGACCCTTCGACCCTCCGGGCAATGGGCGATGCCGAGGTTGACTATGTCTGCCGCGTCTTTCCGATCGATTTTCTGTCCGTTGAACCAGATTTCCCCGGATGTCGGGCTTTTCAACCCCGAGATGGTCCTCAGGATCGTGGTTTTCCCCGCCCCGTTCGCTCCGACGAAGGCGACGGTGCTGCCCTCGTGGACTTCAAGGGATACCCCCTTGACCGCCTCGACCCTGTCGTAGTGCACCCAGAGATCCTTCACCTCAAGCAGCATGGTTTTCCACTCCCAAATAAGCTTCGATGACAACAGGGTTCGCCTTGATTTCCTCAGGCGTGCCCTCGGCGATTTTTTTGCCGAAGCTCAGCACGCTGATCTGATCACAAATGCCCATGACTGCCTTCATATTGTGTTCGACCAGAAAGATGGTCACGCCTTTCTTGTCCCGGGTCTCCCGGATTCGATCCATCATGTTCTTGGTCTCTTGGGGGTTCATTCCGGAAACCGGCTCATCCAGCATGAGCAATTTTGGCTTGAGGATCAGGGCCATTCCCAGAGACATCACTCTTTGGTGACCGTAAGGCAGGTTTTTGGCAATCTCGTTCTTCAGGTCTTCAATCCCCAGGAACCGGAGCATTTCCAGGGCATCGTCCATGAACTGCTCCTCCTCATGCTTGCTGAGGGAGGTGTTCAAAACCGAATTCCAGAACCCGGCCATGGAGAAGAGGTGATAGGCGGACAAAAGATTTCTCAATACCGTAAATTCACGGAAAATGGCCGTCAATTGGAAAGTGCGCGACAACTGTCTCTTGGCCACCTCGTGCGCGGGAAGCCCGGTGATGTCCTCTCCGTCAAACAGGATCCGCCCCCCGGTCGGCTTATAAACGCCGCTGATCATATTGAAAACGGTCGTCTTGCCCGCCCCGTTGGGGCCGATAAGCCCCCGGATTTCCCCGGCGGAAATGGCCAGATCCAACCCGCTTACCGCCGCCAAACCGCCGAACTGTTTACTGAGGCCCTGCAACTCCAAAATCGCCATAGCCTGCCTGTCCTTTCAGTTCGATTCAGAGGAAATGGTTCTAGGACCCTTCGGGATTTCCGAGAAGAAATGCACGGGTCCCTATCTGTGACGCCGCCTCGCCACCCACTGGGCAATGGACTGCGGTATTCCCACAAGTCCCCGCGGATAGAAGAGGATCACCGGGATAAGTATCGCGCCATAGACCAGGGGCAGGTACTCCTTGCTTCCCCGAAGCATTTCACTGATGCTCATCAATACCGTGGTCCCAACGATGGGACCCCAGGCCGAACCCCGCCCCCCAACGACCATGAAGATCTGGATCGTCAGAGACTGCATGATGGTCCAATCCTCCGGGGAGGTGTAATGCAGGTAGTGGGCAGTCATGCCTCCCATCAGTCCGGCGAAGATCCCACTGATGACAAAGGCCAGAAGTCGATATTGAGCAATGTTGATTCCCAGGTGCTCTGAGAGCAGATCGCTCTGCCCGATGGCCTGAAAGGCCATGCCTGCCCGGGAGCGCTCAATCCGGTATATGAACCATATGGAAAGCACCGTGACGATGATGGTCAGGTAGTAAAAGGGCACCTTGTCGGCGCCTAAATCGAATCCAAAGAGGGTGGGGCTGGGGATGTTGAGGATTCCCATGACTCCGCCGGTCAGTTCCCGATGCCATAACAGATAGTGGCGCAGCATTTCGAGCAGGCACATCGTGAGCATGCCGAAGTAAAGGCCGCTGACCCTGAGAATAATCAGGCCAAGCCCGAAGGCCACCAAACCCGATGCGGCACAACCTGCAAGAAGGGACAACCAGACGTTTACCTCCAGCTTCAAGGCCAAGAGGGCGGAGGTGTAGGCGCCAACGGCGGCGAAAGCCACGACCCCGATGTTGAACCGACCGGTAATCAGAGGCAGACGCAGGGCTGTCGCGAGGATGCTGGACAGGGCCGTGATGATCGCGATATGAAGGATGTAAGGGCTGCGGACAAAAAGGGGCAGCACAAGGAGAGCTGCCAGTAATAGAAAAACCGGGATGTTTCTTTTCCTGCCGGGGTTCATGGTGGCGCGCGCTTGATTCATACTCAGAGCCTTTTATATATATTCATAGGGAGTGCCGAAGAATCCGCCCGGTTTCACGACCAGGATCAGGGCGAGCATGCCGAAGAGGACGATATAGGCGACCTCGATCGAAATCAGAGTAGAGACATAACTTTCCACCATTCCCACGATCAGAGCGCCGAGAACGGCTCCTCCGATGCTGCCGATGCCCCCCAGGGTGATGGCGATCACCGTCTTCAGGAGGAAGGGCAAGCCCATGGTTGGAACGATCATGAATACGGGGGCCATCAGACCTCCGGCGACCGCCCCGAGGCCACAGGCCAGAGCCATGATCAGGGTACAGATGTATCGAATACTGACCCCCTGGAGCCTGGCGGCATCCTCATCCTGGGCCACGGCCCGCATGGCCCGGCCGGCCTTGAAGCGGTTCACAAAGAAGATCAGAACCACGATGATCACCAGGCTGATCAGGGAGATCACCACCCGTTCTTTGGAGATTTGAATACCCGCGAAGGCCAGGCTTCCCGGGAATGCGGAAGGGATATTCTTGGTTTCCGTTCCAAAGAACAACAGCGAGCCCTGCTGCAGGATGAAAACCAATCCCATGGAGACAATCAGGCCCGACAGCAAATCCCCTCGAAATTTGCGCAAGGCATATCTTTCTATGAGGAGCCCAAGGGCAATCACAATGGCCATACTGATCAGGATCGCCAGGGGATAGCTGAAATGGAACTTGGACATAAAATACCAGACCAACATGGCGGAAAACATGTACAGCTCGCCATGAGCCAGGTTGACCACGCGCAGTATGCTGTGCAGCAGGGTAAACCCAAGGCCGACCAACATCATGCCCGTGGCCAGCATCACGCCATTGATGGTCATTTCGATAAATAATTGCATGATCTTTCCTCGACTCAAGATCGGCGACCGTGAACAACGGCCGGGCGATTCAGTGAAACCCGGCTGTTGCCCACGGATGCACCTGAACAGCGAGGAAGAGATTTTCCTCGCCTGTCGCTGTTACTCACTCATTAATTTTTCGATTTCCGCACCGTCAATCCGGTCAAGAACGAAGATCTTCCCGTTCTTGACGGTGGAGATGAAGATGGGGATCAACAGTTGACGGGGAATACCGAATTTCTTCGCCCCGCCGTACCGAATCTCGCCCCACGGGGTCTTAAAGGTTTCTTTTTCCAACACGGCTTTGATCTTATCCACATCGTCAACCGTCCCAGCCTTGGCGAGGGCCTGAGCGATGATGTAAGGGGGGGTGGTCTGCCAGTCGGACCATGCGCCTGGCTCTTCACCGAATTTCTTCACATAGGCCGCATGAAATTCCCTCACACCTTTCGGTACCAGTTCCGAGGTCGCATCGACGCCGATGTTCAACGTTCCCTCCAGATTTTCCGCCCCTCCTGTCTTGATCCAACTCAGGGAAGCGGCGTAGGGGGTCGCAAACTGTCCCTTGTAACCTTTCTCCCGCGCCTGTTTCAGAAGAAGGGCTCCCTGATCCCCGGTGTTGCTTCCGATGATGTCCGGATTGGTGGGCAAAATCTTGGCGAGGATCGGATAGAAATCCGTGACCTGTCTGCCGATCAAGTCGGACCCCAACACCTTGATTCCGTATTTTTTGCAGGCCCAGTTCCATCCATCGACGCCGGCAGCACCGGACGCATCGTCCGCGCCGGTCATCCAGGAGGATTTAAGGTTCGGGCGGTTCTTTAGGATCCATTTCACCTGCGCCGGAGCGGTCACCGTGGCGTCCATGACATGGCGGAAGGAGTAGGGCTTCTTGGGGCTCAACATTTCGTGATGCAGCCCCCCGAGGAGGTTGATCACCTTGGCCTGTTCGGTGACCACCTGGGATGCAATGGCCGGCGTGGTGGGAAAGTTCATCACGATCTTCACTTTGTCCTGATGGATGAGCTTGTTGTTTGCGGCGACGGCCCCTTCAGTGGTGTTCTTGTTGTCTTCACAGATGACCTTGAGCTTGTAGGTTTCCCCTTTGACCTTGAACCCGCCCTCGCTATTGATCTTCTCGATGGCCATCTCGACGATCCGCTTGTTGGGAACACCGAAGCCGGCCAAGGGTCCGGTCAATGCCTCTGTCTGGCCAAAAGTCACATACTTGTCCTCCGAGGTCGCCGTTGATGGAAGCAGAACGGCTAGGCAGAAAACGACAGCCACGACCATCCAAACTTGTCTTGTCCCTTTCATGGTGTCCTCCCTTTCCTTTGAGTTCTTGTCAAACTGTCCGCCTCAAAATGATTTTACGCATTCGGTATGCCCATCCGACAAGGCAAGCCTCGTTGAATGGACAATCATAGCTCACATTCAGGGTACCCTTTCAGGAAAGGGCCCCGATGATCTCCCGGCAGAATTCCGGAAGATCGTTCGGGGTCCGGCTGGTGATCACATGGCCGTCCCGGACGACCGGTTCATCCACGAACTGGGCCCCCGCGTTGATCAGGTCGTCGCGCAGGGCGGCGAAGGCGGTGGCCCGCCTGCCCGCCATGATGCCGGCGGAGATCAGGATCCAGGGGGCGTGGCAGATGGCCGCCAGGAGCCTTTCGTCCCGGTGGCATTGGCGG
>CAYOGU010000083.1:0-12324 GCA_964403345.1 uncultured Syntrophus sp.
CGAACTGGCGCGCCTCGTGGCCCTGCGCCGCGAGCTGCACCGTCATCCCGAGCTCGGCTACGACGAGGTGTTCACGTCGGATCTCGTCGCACGCGAACTCGAACGCTGCGATGTCGACGAGATCCACCGCGGCCTGGGAAAGACGGGGGTCGTCGGCGTGATCCGCGGCGGGAACACCGTCATCTCCAGCACGATGTCCTACGCCATGGAAAAGAAGATCTCCAGGCACCCGGAGAAGTTCGGCACGGGCGTCATCGAGGGGGTCGCCGGCCCCGAGTCGGCGAACAATTCCGGGCCGTCGGCGTCCTTCATCCCGCTTCTGTCCCTGGGAATCCCCACCAACACGACCATGGCCCTGCTGCTGGCCTCCCTGATGATCCACGGCATCACGCCGGGACCGTTCCTGATCACCCAGAATCCCGAGGTCTTCTGGAGCGTCATCGCCAGCATGTACATCGGCAACGTGATGCTCCTGGGGCTGAACCTGCCCCTGATCGGGCTGTGGGTGCAGATGCTGAAGGTCCCCTACGCCTTCTTCTTCCCGGTGATCTTCCTGTTCTGCCTGCTGGGAAGCTACAGCGTGGCCAACACGGTCTTCGACATCGGGATCATGATCGTCTTCGGGATCGTGGGGTTCCTGATGAACAAGTTCCATTACGAATCGGCCCCGCTCATTCTGGCCTTCGTGCTGGGGCCGCTCTTCGAGGACCATTTCCGGCGGTCCCTGGTCCTGTCCTACGGGTCTTTCGGCATCTTCTTCGAAAGGCCGATTTCCCTGGCGTTCCTGGCGATCGCCGTCGCGATGCTGGGGGTCTCGCTCTTCCCGCTGTTCAAGGCAAGAAAGAATCCGGTGCAGTGATGGCCGTCAATACGGATCAAGGAGGCAGCATATGAAAAGAAATCGCACGTTCATCGGCAGGTCCATCCGTTTCGTCACGATCCTCTGTCTTGGCCTCGGCCTCGCCGGACTGGCCGGCGCGCCCCCGGCCCGGGCCGAGTATCCGGAAAGGGAGATCACCCTGATCGTTCCCTGGGCCGCCGGCGGCGGCACGGACCTGGTCTCGCGCGTCCTGGCGGACGTGATGAAGGTGGACCTGGGCAAGCCCGTGGTGGTGGTCAACAAGCCCGGCGGGGGCGGCCTGCTGGGATTCAACCAGATCGCCCAGGCGAAGCCCGACGGGTACACCGTGGGCATCGCCACGCCGTCGATGATCCTGCAGAAGTATTCGGCGTCCAGCTACCTGGACTGGCGCGAACTGGCCCCCATCGCCGTCCATAACAACGATCCCTCGGCCTTCACGGTCAAGACGGACGCCCCCTGGAAGACCCTGAAGGACGCCCTGAACCACGCCAAGGCGAACCCCATGAAGATGCGGATCGGCAACTCCGGTCCCGGGGCCATCTGGCACATCGCCGCGGCCATGCTGGGGCACAAGCTGGGGATCCAGTTCACCCACGTCCCCTACGGCGGGGGAGGGCCTGCCGCCGTGGCCACGGCCGGCGGCCATGTGGAGGCGACCACCATCAGCCCGGCCGAGGTCGCCACGCTCGCGAAGGGCGGGAAGCTGCGCATCCTGGCCATCGCGGACGAGAAGCGCGACGCCATGTTCCCCGACGTGCCGACCTTCAAGGAGGCCGGGGTGGATTTCTCCTTCGGGACGTGGCGGTGCCTGGCGGCGCCCAAGGCCACGCCCAAAGAGATCGTCGCCCGGCTCGAACAGTCGGTCCACAAGGCCGTGAAGGACCCGAAGTTCATCGACTTCATGACCAAGAACGGCTATGGCCAGATGTTCCTAGGAGCGGCGGAATCCGCCGAGCTCATGGCCCAGAACGAAAAGAGCTTCGAGAAGGTGGTGCCCGGCCTGGGCCTCAAGAAGAACTAGCGCAAGGAGTCGTACCGGAAGACATGAAGGAGAATGAAATGGAAGAGCGTTTGAAGGAACTCATCGGCGGTTTCATGCAGATGTCCACCCCCAGCGTATCCGACGCCATGGACCGGATCAAGGTCCGCTGCGGCTGCCACGGGATCACGCCCATCGTCGGCAAGAAGTTCGTCGGCCCGGCCTTCACGGTCAAATTCCTGCCGCTCGGCCAGGTGAAGACCGGGGCGGGGGACTTCATCGACGAAGCCAAGGCCGGGGACGTGATCGTCATCGACAACGGCGGAAGGACGTACTGCACGGTGTGGGGCGACATCCTCACCCACGTGGCCGTCCAGAAGAAGCTCGCCGGCACGGTGATCGACGGCGTCTGCCGAGACGTGGACGGCATCCGCGAGCTCGGCTACCCCATGTACACCCGCGGCCATTTCATGGTGACCGGCAAGGACCGGGCCGTGATGGAGTCCTTCAACAGGCCGGTCGCGATTTCCGACATCCAGGTCAACCCCGGCGACCTGATCATGGCCGACCAGTCCGGGGTGCTGGTGATCCCGCGGAACCGCGCCGAGGAGGTCCTCGGCCTGGCCCGGGAGATCGCCGCGGCGGAGGAGAAGATTGTCGCCGCCGTCCACGAGGGATTGAGCCTGAAGGAGGCGCGGGCCAGGTTCAAGTACGACGCGCTCCAGAGGGCCAAGGACTGATCGGCCGGCGCGAAGCCCCCGGAACCGGGCGACGCGGCCGGCGAAATCGAGGCGGCGCCCCGGTCCCCCGGCCCCGGCCTGATGTAACGAAAAATATTCCCTGAAACGAGGAGGAAAACCATGATTCCCAGAATGTCCCGCAGATCCTTCGCCATCTTGATTGCCGCCCTGTTCGCCGTCGTCCTGTGCCCCGGCGTCCAGAGCGCCATAGCGGCCGACAAGGCCGTCCAGCTCGGCAAGTACCCCAACCTGAAGATCGGCTTCACCAGCCAGAACCTGGTCAAATGGCTCCCCAACAACGTGGCCAACCTCAAGACGGTCATCGACTTCGCCGGCAGGGAGGGATTCGCGTTCATCGAGCTTCGCGATCCCAATGCCGATCTCTCCTATGACGACGCCAAGGAGGTGGCGGCGTACGCCAGGCAGAAGAAGATCGAGGTGATCTACGCCATGGGCGTCGGAGGGCTGGACGCGAACTATTTCGAGGCGTTCTCGCGCGGCCTGGCCAACGCCATGCTCTTCGACGGACCCCGGATCGTCCGGACCGGGGCCAACGGCAAGGAAATGGCCGCCGATCCCAAGAAGCAGTTCTGGACCGCGGCCGAATTCGAGCGGCTGGCCGGGAACCTCAACAAGGCCGCCAACACGGCCAAGACCTTCGGCTACACCCTTTACGTCGAGAACGCCAACGAGGGACTCAAGGGCGACGGCGCGGCCACCTTCGGCACGGCCGACCTGTTCGGGCCGAAGGGGGTCAACGCCAACGTCGGCTTCCAGGTGGACATGGCGAACTTCTTCTGCGTCTCCCGCGTGGTGAGCGCGCCGGAGGCCGTCAAGGCGTTCTTCGAGGCGAACGTGAAGAAGGTGGGCTATTCGCACCTGAAGACCTCCATCAACCGGAAACCGCAGACGACGCTGAGCGAAAACGAACTGCCCTTCGCGACCTATTTCTCGGCGCTGTCCAGGGAGGGGAAGGTCTATGTCGCCATCGAGCTGGCCAACCCCAATACGCTGGAAGAGGCCTATGCCAACCACCGAAAGAGCGTCGAGTACCTGAAGGCGAACTTCTGAGGAGGAGAGGTTCCTGCAGGCGGTGAAGGAATGAAGGGGGAAGGGAAGGAGAAAAGCGCCATGACCGAGATACCGAGGCTCAACGGGGTCATCCGGCAGAGGGAGACGGGGAAGCCCGTGTTCCTGCCGTTCATCATGCCGACCGTCGAGGCGGCGATCGCCGTCGGCACCAGCGATTACGACGGCTGCGTGTTCGAGATGGAGCACAGCGTCTACGACATCCACAGCCTGCGGGTCGCCCTGCAGTTCATGCTGATGCGCGGGCAACTGGTGAACGGCGGCACGCTGTCGCCCAGGGTGACCCCTTTCGTGCGCATCCCGCCGAACGGGATCGAGAAGAACAGCTGGATCGCCAAGCAGGTCCTGGACCTGGGAGCGTACGGCATCGTCTGGCCCCACTGCAGCACCGTGGAGGAGGCCGTCAGCGCCGTCGGCGCGTGCCGCTACCCGCGCCGGGAGTCGGCCCCGCGCTATTTCCCCCCGGGGATCCGGGGCGACGCGCCGACCGCCGCGGCCCGGTACTGGGGCCTCTCCAACGCCGACTACTACAAGCGGGCCGACGTCTGGCCGCTGGCGCCGGAAGGGGAGATCCTGTGCGTCATCATGTGCGAGGAGCTGCGGGCCATCAAGAACCTCCCCAAGATCCTCGAGGAGGTCCCGGGGATCGGCGCCGTGCTCATCGGCGAGGGCGACCTTTCCCAGGAAATGGGCATCCCGAGGCAGTACGACCACCCGGACCTGAGGGCGGCGATGAAGGACATCGTGGCCATATGCCGGGATCACAACGTCACGGTCGGGCATCCGCACGTGGACGCGGACAACGTGGAGCGCGTCCTTGCGGAGGGGTACACCTGGCTGATGCCGTCGGACGTGACCACCCGCCCGGCGCTGGCGAAGGGCCTGCAGCTCGCGGGACGAATCTGACATCAACCATCAGGAGGTATTGAAATGACTGAAATCAAGCGGGCTCCGAAAGAACTGGCGGAGGCCTTCAAGGCAATCTCCACCTGCAACATATCGGACGCCCTGGACAAGCTCGGGCTTCCCTGCGGGACCTTCGGCATCCGGCCCCTGTACCGCTGCAAGAGAATCGCGGGAACGGCCGTCACCATGAAGGTGGTGCCCTTCGGCTCCCTGAAGACCAGCGGCCACATGGGCGCCGATCCGCTGGACGCCGCCCAGGCGGGCGACGTGCTGGTGATCGACAACGGCGGCCGGGTGGACCAGAACTGCTGGGGGGAGATCGTCACCTACGCCGCCCTGCAGAAGGGCGTGGTCGGCGTGGTCATCGACGGCGCGGCCCGGGACGTGGACATCACCGAGGAGATGGGATTCCCGGTCTACGCCCGCGGGATCGTCCCCCACACGGCGCGCAACCGCAACGTCCAGGGCGACTTCAACTGCCCGGTCAAGATTGGCACCCTGCAGGTCAACCCCGGCGAGATCGTCGTGGCCGACGTGAACGGCGTGTGCGTGATCCCCATCGAGCGGGCCGAGGAGGTCCTGAAGGTCAGCCGGGAGCTGGTCGAGAAGGAGAACGGGCTGATCGAGCGGATCAAGAAGGGCGTTTCGTTCCGGGACGTGGACAAGGCATCGGGATACGACACGATGCTCAACAAGAAATAGCGGCGAACGGTTCCTGCAGCCGGAGACAGGGGGAACATGGAAACCATCACCTTGAAGGGGCGCAAAGTCGTGCCCGGCCGCGCCAGGGGCGAGGCCGTGGTCACCACCGAGCCCGTCAGCTTCATCGGCGGGGTCGATCCCCTCACGGGGCTGGTGACCGAACCCGGCCACCAGCTCGAAGGCGTGTGCCTGGCGGGGAAGGTCTTGGTCTACCCGACGGGGAAGGGCTCCACCGGCGGCTCGTACCGCATCTACGACATGGCCGTGCACGGCACCGGGCCGGTCGCATTCGTCCAGCTCCAGTCGGAGCCCATCGCCACGATCGGCGCGATCATGGGCAACATGCCGGTCGTGGACGCCCTGGACCGGAACCCCCTGGAGGTCATCGCCACCGGCGACACCGTGGAGGTGGACGCGGACAGGGGGCTGGTCATCGTGACGCCGAAGAAACGAACCGGCCCGGCGCGGCCGTGAGGAGATGAGACGATGTTTCTGACGGACCGGGAAAAGCGGATGCTCGACGGCGAGATGGGCTACCCCATCCAGAAGGGCATGCAGATCATGACCGTGCTCGGCGAGAGCTTCGGCGCGGAAAGGATGGTCGACGTTTCCAGCGCCCACATGCCCGGCGCCTCCATCATGCTCCTGGGCAGGGCCGGGATGGCGTTCGTGGAGGAGATGGCGGCCAAGGGCGGGCAGTTTCGCACCTTCACGACCACGAACCCCACCTCCTGCGACGACACCCTTTGGGAGAAGCTGGGCATCGGCAGGGACATCGTGGACCTCCAGGCCCGCCTGACCGCCGCTTACCAGAAACTGGGCGCGATCACCTGCGCCACCTGCACGCCCTATTTCACCGGCAACGCCCCGAGGCTCGGCGAGCACGCCGCCTGGGGCGAATCCTCGGCCGTGGTCTACGCCAACTCCGTCCTGGGCGCGCGCACGAACCGGGAAGGGGGGCCGACCGCGCTGGCCTCCTCCCTGACCGGCAAGGCCCCGGCCTACGGCATGCACCTTCCGGAGAACCGCTGCGGCAGACTCCTGGTCCACGTGACCCGCCCGATTTCCGGCATCTTCGGGTACGGCTCGCTGGGGTATCACGTGGGGGCCGTCGCCGGGCAGCTCACCCCCGTGTTTTCGGGCATCCCGGCCAACGTCTCCTTCGACGAGCTCAAGTCCCTGGGTTCGGCCCTGGCCACGTCCGGCGCCGTGTCGCTCTTCCACGCGGCGGGGATCACCCCCGAGGCGCCGACCCTGGAGGCGGCCTTCGGGGGAAAGAAGCCGGAAACCGAACTGGAGTACACCGCCCAGGACGAGCGGGCGGCCATCGAGCACCTGAACCTGGAGAAATCGGACGACGTGGACTGGGTCTACCTGGGCTGCCCCCACTGCTCCATCCTGGAGGTGCGGGACATCGCGCGGGCGCTGGCCGGCAGGAAGGTGCACCCGGAGGTGGAGCTGTGGGTCAACACCTCCACGGCCGTCCGGACCCTGGCCCGGCACATGGGCTATGCGGCCGCGATCGAGGAGGCGGGCGGCCTGATCGTCTGCGACACCTGCCCGGCCCACACCCCCAGCCGGGAGATGGCCAAGAAACAGGGATACCGGACCCTGACGACCGATTCGGCCAAGATGGCCCATTACGTCGCCGGCGAGGTGGGCTTCCCCACCCATTACGGCAGTACGGAAAAGGTCATCGCCGCCGCGATCTCCAAGCGGTGGGAGGGGTAAAATACATTTTACTGGTGGATTTCAAATGGGAGTGGTGGTAAACATACATTCAAAATAGAAAACACAGTTGAATGATCCATCCCGTATCAACGTACTGGAGGGGAACATGAACTGGCTGACAAAACCCCGTTTCTCATGAAAAGAGACCGGGGTTTTTTTATAATCCGTGAAAGCTAAATTCAAAATCGATTGTTGGCCTTGAGTGGGGGATAGCATGAGTGGATTATACTTCGAAGAGAATGGGACGGTCGAACCGATGACGCGTATTCGCTGTGATAATGAAGGCACTGAACTTCAAAAACTTCTTGAAGGAAACCTGGATTTGATACCGGGCGATCAAATAGATCCTGATAACCCCCGTAGATGGCTTATGATAAAAAAAGAAATGCCGGTTCCAGATCCGACGACTGGTTCCGACCGGTGGAGTCTTGATTTCTTCATTGTGGACCAGGATGCGGTGCCAACATTTGTTGAATGTAAACGTTATAAGGACACAAGATCCCGCAGAGAAGTTGTCGGGCAAGTGCTTGAATACGCCGCAAACGGCCACTATTACTGGACGGGTGACATCATCAGGGGTTACGCCGAAGAGGCTGCATCCAAGAGAGGCCGGAATCTTGAAGAATTACTTCAAGCCCTTCGTCCGACCAACGATGAATCAATTGAGGCTTTTTGCTCCCGCATACAAGAAAACTTGAGAGAAGGTCAACTTCGCATTGTTTTTTTCTTAGAAGAATCTTCGATGGAATTGCGCAGCGTCGTTGATTTCCTTAATCGCCAAATGGAACGGACAGAGGTATTGCTTGTGGAGGCTCGTCAATATGAAATGGGTAAAAAAAGAGTGATCTCTCCGATGCTGTTTGGTTATACGGAACAGGCACGGCAAGTGAAGAGAACGGTAACGGTGAATACCTCCGGGACCCGAAAAAAGTGGGATAGGTCGTCGTTCATGGCCGATGCCCGCAACAAACTTGGTGAGCAAAAGGCGGATACGCTTGTAGCGCTTTATGACCAGTTTCAAGAAATGGGCTGTGATATCCGTTGGGGAACCGGTTCCAACAGAGGGTCCTTTAGCTTCATAGCACCCAATATTTGTTCACCGTCGTTTTTGTCCGTCATCTCAGACGGGAATATGGCTCTTAATTTCGGGTGGCTTAACGGAAGTGATTTTGCCGAAAGGGCCAGGGATCGCTTTGCTCAATTAATCAAGGATAAGCTCGGAATAAAGTTGCCGGATGACTATATTACAAAATGCCTTTCTATCCCTATGGCAGATTGGGCTCCCAAAACGGCAGAGATATTAGAGGTACTCAAACAACTTCTTGCCGAATTTCAGGAAGATGTTAAATAAGAACGACCCTGAAACGAAGAAGGAACCCCGGATACAATGGCTTCATCCTGCATAGGCCATGCGGGGAGCTTGCGGGGACCGAAGACGATCAGGACGATCACCAGGATGACCGGTATTTCCGGCATGCCGATGATTCCGAACCTATCCTGCGGCCTCCTCGCCTCGCGGGCAACGGCCCCGTCGTCCGCGGCATCATGGTTGAAGGGGTCCCGGGGGATATCCGAAACGATGTCCCCCGGGACCCCGGCCCTTCAAATCCATCGACCGGTCGCGCGACGGTTCAGTGCTCCTTGGCCTTGCCGTTCCCGTCGGCGACGGCACGGTCGACTTTGTCGTTTTCAGTGAAAGCATGGGGATAGATGAAGCCCATGCTCAATAGGCTCACGATGACCCTCACCCAGTGACCGAACCTGCTCTTGTCCGCCGGTTGCTTGCTTTGAGCCATTTGACGTCCTCCTGATCGGAATCGGTTGAAAGGACAGTGGGCATCATCCGGGTTAATCCATTGCAAAAGGATATGATATGGATTTCGGATGTTAGCCTGTGATTTCGCTGTTTAGGGACGGTTCCGGGGCTAGGCGGGAGGGGCTCTGAAACTGTAGGAAAACAGGGTGGACAGGGAAACCTTGAACGACGCTTTCCGCTGAATCGGGCAGGCGACGACGATCGGCCCGGGATCGATCCGAAAATCGTTGATCAGACCCGTGGCGACGTTGTTGTCCAGGCTGCCGAAGGGGCAGGGGAGCATCTGGATCTCGTCGCGCAGGTCGAGGATGTCCGCGGTGAAAGCGGCGAAACCGACCAGGAAGATGAAGAATATCAGCTTCCTTTTCTGACGCGACGATCCCATGGGTGCGTTCCCTTCAGCGGATGCCATTCAACGTTAGCAGGACGGATGCCGTTGTCAAGAACAATTATCGACGTTCCCGGCCGGCAGGATCGGCTTATGACAAGGGTTGGATCTGCAAAGATCTGGTATGGGACAGCTTTGAGAATCAGCGATTGCGGATGGCATGGCACAACAAAAAGCTCACCGGGAGGTGCGCGGGCGCGCCGATGCAATCAGCCGCTTGATCAATCGCCGAGCGCCTCCCGGACTTTCACCGCGATGTCCTTGATCGAGAAGGGCTTCTGGATGAAAAGGACCCCCGCGTTCAGCACGCCGTGATGGGCGATCGTGTCGGCGGTGTATCCGGACATGTACAGGATCCTGAGTTTCGGGCAAAGGGCCAGCACGCGCTCTGCCAGGTCCTTGCCGGACATCCCGGGCATGATGACGTCGGTGACGAGCAGATCGATTGCTTTGCAGTGCTGCTTCGCCAGGCTGATCGCCTCCTCCGGCCTCGATGCGGCCAGCACGGCATAGCCCTGATGCCGGAGCATCATCGTGGTCACTTCCAGCATCTGCGGCTCGTCTTCCACCAGCAGGACGGTTTCCCGGCCCATGGGCAGCGGTTCCGCCGGTTCCTCCTGCTGCAGGCTTTCGGCCTCCCCGCGATGCCGGGGCAGGTAGATCTTGAAGGTCGACCCGCTGCCCGGCTCGCTGTAAACGGTGATGAATCCCCCGTTCTGCTTCACGATGCCGTAGACCGTCGCCAGTCCCAGCCCGGTCCCCTTGCTGAATCCCTTGGTGGTGAAATACGGTTCGAAGAGCCTGGCCTGGGTTTCCCGGTCCATGCCGCAGCCGCTGTCGCTGACGGCCAGCAGCACGTATTCCCCGGCCGTATACCCGGGATTCGCCGCGCAGTATTCGGCATCGAACGAAACGTCTTTCGTCTCGATCGTCACCCTGCCGACGCCCGCGATGGCGTCCCTGGCGTTCACGCAGAGATTCGCCAGCATCTGATCGATCTGGGAGGGATCCATTTTGACCGGGGACAAAGGATCCCCCGGCCGCCAGGCAAGATCGATGTCCTCCCCGATGAGCCTCCTCAGCATCTTGAGCGTCCCTCCCACGACCTCGTTCAGATCGATCAACCGCGGCGAGATGATCTGCTTGCGGGCGAAAGCCAGAAGCTGCCGGGTCAGGGCCGCGGACCGCTCCGCCGCCTTCCTGATCTCCATCATGCGGGCGTGCAGCCGTTGCGACGGGTCCAGCTCGGCCACCGCCAGATCGACATGCCCCAGGATCACCCCCAGCATGTTGTTGAAATCGTGGGCGACCCCTCCCGCCAGCCGGCCCACCGACTCCATCTTCTGGGCCTGCAGCAACTGCATCTGGAGCTTTTCCCTTTCCTTCTCCATCCGCTTGCGTTCGGTGATGTCGCGGGTCACGCCGAGGATCATCCTGACCTGCCTCGCCTCGTCGGCGAGCAGCGTGGCGACCATCTCCGTCGAGACCGTGGACCCGTCCTTCCGGAGTTGCTCGACCTCGCGGGTCATGACTTTCTGGGATTCGTCCCCCTGCTGATAACGCACGATCATTTCCCGCAGCTTTTCGGACAGGGACCGGAATTCGTCGGGAGGAAGGAGACGGTCGAGGGTTTGAGCCATCACCTCCTCGGCGGTGAAGCCCCGCAGGCGTTCCACCGAGGGGCTGACATAGGTGATGCGCTCGCTGGCGACATCGAGCAGCCAGATCACGTCGGAGGCGTTTTCCGTGATCAGCCTGTAAAGCACCTCGCTCTTGCCCAGGGCCGACTCGGCCAGCTTTCTCTTGGTGATGTCCCGATTGCTCGCGCGGCGCCCCGCGTAAGTTCCGTCGGCCAGGAAAACGGGGGCGCAGGCATGGCCCATCCACCGCTCCTCGCCGCTTTTGGTCACGATGCGGTATTCGACATACTGCCCGTCCGCATTCCGGTCGCCTATGGCCGAGAAATGTTCCTCCATCCGGGAAAGGTCCTGGGGATGGATGATGCGAAGGTGCAATCCCGGATCCTTTTGGAAATCGGAAGGCGGATAGCCGGTCACGCGCTCCACGGAAGGCGAGAGGTACCGGAACCGGCCGTCCGTCCCCATCCAGTATTCCCAGTCGTAGGTGAAGTCGGCCACGATGCGGTGCAGCTCCTCGCTTTCCCGGAGCTTGTCTTCCATCCTTTTCCGCTCGCTGATGTCGCGGACGAAGACCAGGTGCGCGTCGCGCCCCCGGAACTTGATGAACACCGCCGCGGCTTCCACGGGGACCGGCGAACCGTCCATCCGCAGGTACCGGCGCTCCGCAAGCGGCAGCCTCGTTCCCGTCTCTTCCTGGAGCTTGAGGCGGTCCCGGACCGCTTCGCGGTATTCCGGCGCGACGCACGACAGGAGATCCCGGCCGATCAGGTCGTCGGGGCTTCCCGCGCCCATGAGGCGGACGAAGGCCGGGTTGACGTAAGCGAAACGGCCTTCCGTCAGCACGAAAATCGCCTCGGGCGCCTCCTCGACGAGGGTCCTGAAGCGCGCCTCGCTTTCGAGCAGGTTTTCCTCGGCCTGCCTGCGCGCCGTGATGTCCTCGCTGAAGATGATGATCCCGCCGACGTTTCCGGCATCGTCCCGCCAGGGGCGCACTTCCCACCGGAGCCATTGGACCGAGCCGTCGGCCCGTTCGAACCGGTCATGGTCTTTGCCGATCACCTCGCCGGCCAGACCCCGCCGGTGAATTTCCTTTAGCGCCGGGGAAATCTCCGGGAAGACATCGTAGTGCGACAGGCCCGTGACGTCCCGTTCGCCGAGACCGTAGTCCGCGATCCATCGGCGGCTTGCGCTCAAATAACGCATCCGGCGGTCGAACATGGCCATGGCCACCGGCGCCTGCTCGATGAAGAGGCGCAGCTGCTCGCTTCGTTTCATCGACGGTCCTCCCATTCGTCGTGAAAGTGATCTGCGGGCTGCCGCCGACGGCTGAAGCGGTCAAGGATACGGAAGGCTGACACGAACGCACGGGGAGAGGGAGGCCATCGGCCGCATGCAGCCTATAGATCGTTATGGGGATAGTATAAACGTGCAACCCGCCCCCGGTCAATCGATAACTGTTCGGGGGCAAGGA
>CAYOGU010000084.1:0-12221 GCA_964403345.1 uncultured Syntrophus sp.
CGGCTGGCGCGCGCCGACCCCGCAAATGCCGGCTGGCAGCGCGATCTCTCGGTGGGATTGACGGGGGCCTTCCTCTGCAGTCAGATTATCGGTCAGCACATGGTCGAGGAAGGGGGAGGGGTGATCCTGAATATCGCTTCAGATCTTTCTCTCATCGCGCCGGATCAGCGTATTTACCGCCAAGATCATCTCGAAGAGACCAAACAGCCCGTCAAACCCGTTACCTATTCCGTTGTCAAACACGGCCTCGTCGGCTTGACCAAATATCTGGCCACTTACTGGGCGGACAAGAAGGTTCGAGTCAACGCCATTTCGCCGGGCGGGGTTTATACGGGACAGCCGGAGGCTTTTGTCGAGAGGCTGACGGGGCTTATCCCGCTGGGGAGAATGGCGGCGAAGGACGAGTATTGTGCCGCCGTGGTCTTTCTATGTTCGGAGGCCTCGAACTACATGACCGGAACCAATATGGTCATGGACGGCGGAAGGAGTTGCTGGTAGCTTGTTCCTTGCCACAACGGCCCTTTCACAATTTTGGGATGTTACGGCGGAAAAGATCGTTTTTCTGGGGCAATGGTGCCTGCGTCATGACAGCCGTCACGAATGGCAACATCTGAATTACGAGGTTTTACCTTACCCGTGGGATGATCGGGAGGCCATGCACAGGGCCGCGGCTTATGAGGAGTCGGTTTACGAGTCCCTGCTGAGCCCCTTGGGCGAGTTTATGAACGAAGCGCACGGCGAGTCGCACACGCAGCGCTATTGGCGTATCCTCGTCGGCCCCTGGCTTCTCCATCATGTTCAGGTTTTACACGAACGTTTCCTCTGCCTCCGGAAGGCCTTTGCCCGCTACCCCGCTTTGAGGACCGTTGGTTTGGCCGTCTCCTCTTACCGAATCCCCAGGGATATCAATGACTATATCCTGGGGAGCATCGACGACCCATACAATCTGCAACTCTACTCGTCGTTGCTGGCGCTGGAGCATCACGCGGAGAGCCTCCGCGATTTTTCCTGGGGCTGGCCGCGGGTTGTGCGAACTCCTGCCAGTTGGTCGCTTGACGGCCTCAAACAGCAGGCTGCCTCGCTCAAAGAGAGGCTGTCTTGTCGGTGGTCCCGGGAGCGGGACATCTTGATGGTCGATCTGTACATGCCCAGGCGGAAAACGGCCGCTCTGGTCAAGGCGTCAGGATTCCAGGCCGGGGTGGCGATTTTGCCCGAGGCGCTGCACTGGCTGAGGGATATGCCTACGGAACGGAGACATCCTGCCCGGGAGAAATTAGCCTCGCTGACCATTGCAACCAACGACGCCTTCACCGTTTCACTCCTCAAGACCCTGCCCCATCATCTGCCGCTGATCTATCTGGAAGGGTACCGGATCTGCCGGGAGGGCATAAAAAAGGACTGGGAGACGGCAAAGACCCAGGTGATGGTCACGGCCAACGCTTTGGAGCTGAATGAGGCATTCAAGTTTCTTGCCGCAGACAAGATTGAAAAGGGCGTAAAGCTGGTAGCCGTGCAGCACGGTGGATCGTATGGGAGCGCGCTGTACAACCCGAATGAACGATTGGAGCGGGCGGTTGCCGATGAATTCTGGTCCTGGGGGTGGCAAGAGGAGGACGGACGGGTTCGAATTATGCCAGGTTCCAAGCTCGGCCGCGCCGGGGCGCTGGAAGGAAAGCGGACGGGAGAGGATGCGCCGTATCTCTACTTTGTCGGGAACATTATCCCACGGTTTCATTACCGGACTTGGAGCTGTCCGACGGCCGGCCAGACCCTGCGGTACCTGGAATGGCAGATCGCGTTTCTTAAGGCGCTGAAGGCGGAAATACGGCGGCTGTTCCTCTACCGTCCCTATCCGCATGATTTTGGGTGGAGCGTAAAGAATAGAATCGGCGAGGCGTGCCCGGGGCTCCGGATCGACGATCCGCCGGGTGACTACGATGGGATGATCCAACGATCATTGCTCGTCGTCTGCGATATGAATCAGACGACAATGCTTGAGTGCCTTGCGGCGGACAAACCCGTTGTAGCGTTCTGGGAGCCCGCCTTGTGGGAGCTTCGCCCCGCGGCGGCGCCGTACTATCAAATGCTGCACGAGGCGGGAATCCTCCACCGGTCCCCTGAAGAGGCGGCGTTGCATCTCAACAAAATGGGTCTGGATGTGGGCACCTGGTGGAAAAAGGAAAAGACAAGGGATGCCAGAAAGACATTTGTGGAAAGGTTCGCCCGACATGACCGTGATTGGCCCGCCGTTTGGGCCAGGCGTTTGCGGGAACTGACGATGCATTGAATTGAAAGGAATTGGGGGAGGGTATGATTGCTGCATTATTGTTGGGTCGCAAGGGTAGTGTCGGATTCCCCGGCAAGAACCTGTATCCCGTCCTGGGGCGGCCGCTGATGGAATATCCGCTGCTTGCCGCCGTCAACGCCAAGCGGGTCGATAAGGTTTATGTGTCGACGGATGACGAACGGATTATGGCCCTTGCCGAGAAGCACGGCGCCACGGTCATTGTCAGGCCACCCGCCCTAGCGACGAAGCAGGCCCTGGGGGAGCAAGCCTATGCCCACGGATACGGCGTCATTCGGGATGAGCTGCACGGGGAAGGAAAGGAGTTGGATCTCATGGTCCTGCTCTTCTGCAACGCCGCCACCATCTTGGCGCAAACCATCGACCAAGGCATTGAGGTGCTTCTCGGGAATCCCGAATTCGATTCCGCCGTGAGCGTATCCTGCTACAATATGTGGAGCCCCCTGCGGGCCCGGAAAATCGGGGCTGACGGCCTGTTGCATCCATTTGTTCCGTTTGAAACTTTCGGCGATCCCGCGACACTTAACTGCGACCGGGATTCGCAGGGTGACGTCTGGTTTGCCGATATGGGCGTCTCCATCGTGCGGCCCCGTTGCCTGGAAGATCTGGAAACGGGATTGCTTCCCCAGAAATGGATGGGGCGTAAGATCTACCCGCTCAAACAGTGGGGAGGATGCGATGTCGATTTCGAGTGGCAGATCCCGGGGGTGCAATTTTGGCTCCAAGAGCAGGGATTCTCCGAGACGAAGAGCCCTTACGGGGAAAGTGGACGGGGGGGATAAATCATGGTGCAGGCCAGGGCCAACGCCAATTTCTATTCCCTGAGCGGTTCTTCGGCGCCTGAGAACAGAACGCCGGTCTACGACGAATACCGGCGCTGCTGGAACGATTATCCGGCCCGATTCGTCGTGCGGGATTTTCCTTTGCATCTCGATGTCGAGGCGACGAGCCGGTGCAATCTGCGCTGCACCTTCTGCGACAAATTGCCGCTGCTGCCCAAAAGCAAGCTGGGCAGTATGGACATGGGATTATACCGAAAGATCATCGATGAAGCGGGTGAAAAGGGCCTGTGGGGGCTGAAGTTGAGTTATCGCGGCGAGCCGCTTCTCCACCGGCATATTGCCGAAATGGTCGCATATGCCAAGAAGAAGGGGGTGCTGGATATTTACTTCAATTCCAACGGGATGCTCCTGACGGAGCGTATGTCTCAGCAACTCATGGATGCCGGATTGGATCGCATCTCCATCTCCGTGGAGGGAACGGACCCGGCCCGGTTCGAGCAGGATCGGCTGGGCGCCAAATTTGACGTCATCCTTCGCAATGTAGAGACCCTCATGACGCTGAAGGCCCAAAAGGGGTATGCCCACCCGAAGGTCAGGGTGCAGACGGTGTGCCTTCCTCATATCGATCTGGATGACTATCGCGAATTCTGGAAGGACCGGTGTGACGAGGCGGCTGCTGTTGATTACAAGGATGCGGTCAATCGCGACGAGGATCTCGTCAACAGCGGATGGGCCTGTCCCCAGCTCTGGCAGCGGATGACCATCGAGTGGGACGGTACCATTATGCCTTGCAACAACGATGATTACGGACGATTGTCTCCGGGAAACATCAAGGATAGAAATATCGAGGATTGCTGGCATGACGAGATCGTCCAGCAGGCACGGAAGATGCATATGAAGGGGGACTCCCACCGCTTGGAGGCATGTCGCGGCTGTCCCTGGCGCACGACTCAGGTGAGAAAGAATGATTACTGATCGAGACGCAGGCCGGCGTGTCTATCTCATCGTTGGCGCTTCCGGAACGATCGGTGCGGCCGTGGCGAGGCGGCTTGCGGGAAGGGAAGTCACACTTGGCCTGCATTATCGTCGTCGTCGAGATGTTATCGACGAGATTGGCCGAGACCTCTCGGAGAAGGGCTGCCAATGGGAAGCCTTTGCTGCGGATCTGGAATCGGAGGCGGCATGTGAAAGGCTTGTGGAGGATTTCTTTTCCCGGTGGGACCGGATGAACGGTCTGGTGATCTGCCACGGGGAAGTCCACTGGCGGGTATGGGATGAATTGTCCTGGGAGGACTGGATGAGGATCATGAAACAGCACTGTTTGGCGCCATATACACTCGTCAAGAGGTCCCTACCGCTCATGGCCCGCTCCGGATGGGGCAGGGTGGCCTATCTGAGTTCCATCTCTCCCAAATATGCGGGGTCGGCGAAATCCATCCACTATGCAGCGGCCAAAGGCGCATTGGAGATTACCATGCGCGGTATGGCTCGGGAAGCGGCACCATCCGGGATCGGCATCAACGGCGTGCGCGCCGGATTTGTCCTTACCCCCCAGCAGACAGCCGGCCGGACGCCGGAGGAGATCGCGGAGCGGATCAAGAAGATCCCGGCTGGCCGCGCCGGCAGACCGGAGGAGATTGCCGCCGCCTTTGCCTATCTCATGTCCGAGGAGGCGGGATTCATGACCGGCGAGATCGTTACCATGGCCGGCGGCGATTGAGTGCTGTTGGGACATGTTAACTCTATGGGCATCGTTGCAAACATTATCCAAGGGAACATCGATAGGATCATGACCTGGTCGCTGGCCCGGAGCAACAGGCAGCGTGGGGAACAGGATCTAAAAAACAGACTGATCAGTATTGTGCCGGATATATCCGAGCAATACACAGCCTTTCGTCTGGATGGGGACAACCGCTATCTTCTGGAAAAAGTCCGTGGTCAGCATGCCTTCCAAATGGGTCTCGCCCTGAAGGCCATTGAAATGTTTGTCCGGGGAAAAGGAGCAGATAAGGTGAATGTGGTCGATATCGGTGATTCCGCCGGTACGCATCTGAGATATCTGGAAGGTCTCAAAGAGGATCTGGGGATAGACATGGCGTCTATGTCGGTCAATCTAGATCCGGAAGCGGTGGGCAAGATCAGGAAACATGGACTCCATGCCGTTCATTGCCGGGCGGAAGAGTTACACCGGCGGGAGGATGGAATATCAGCCGATATATTTTTCTCCTTTGAGATGTTGGAACATCTCTTCGATCCCATCAACTTTCTGCATTCCTTGTCGGAACGGTCAAGCTGTACCTTCTTCGTGATCACCGTGCCCCTTGTATACCGGAGCCGGGTTGGGTTTCATCACCTCAGAAGGAATTTGCCCCATGACGTCGATGCGGAGAATACCCATATCTTTGAGCTTTGCCCTGAGGATTGGGATCTGCTTTTTCGTTTTTCCGGGTGGGAAATCGTCTTCCGCGATCTCTACACCCAATATCCCTGCGCCGGTCCTTTCCGGGTGATGAAGTATCTGTGGCGGCGCCGTGATTTTGAAGGTTTTTACGGCGTGATCCTTACAAGAAACCACAAATGGTCCAGGCGTTATCGCAGCTGGTGATGGGGGTAGCCATTGACCAAGGGTAACATCCTGATCGCCACGTCGTCATTTGCCGGCGAGGCGCCGGAACTGATTGAGTCGCTCAAGAAAGCGGGCTATCGCACGCTCCTCAATCCGTACGGCCGGACGCTCGGCAAGCCAGAGCTCCGAGAGCTTTTGCAACAACATCGACCTATCGGACTCCTAGCTGGGACGGAACCGATTGACCGGGAACTTCTAAACAGTTCCGTCAATTTCCTGAAGGTCATCTCCCGGGTCGGCGTCGGCTGGGACAATATCGATCGAGAGGCAGCGGCAATACTGGGGATTCGTGTTTTCCGAACACCGGGCGTCTTGACCCAGGCTGTGGCCGAATTGACGGTGGGATTGATCCTGTCGGCCCTGCGCAAGATATCTTTGCACGACAGACTAGTGCGTGACAAGAAATGGGAGAAGCACATGGGAGCCCTACTGGAAGGGAAAACCGTGGGGCTTATCGGATTCGGCGAGATCGGGCAACGGGTGGGGAAACTGCTCTTGGCCTTCGGGGTGAGCATTTTATACTACGATCCCCGGCAGACCCTTACGACCGACGATGCAAGACCCGTATCGATGGCGGAGCTTCTGGCGCAATCGGATATTCTTTCCCTTCATGCGAGCGGCAATGGGGTCATCCTGAACAGCGAGGCACTACGATGCTGTAAAAGGGGGGTTTTGCTCGTGAATACCGCCCGGGGCGGATTGGTGGACGAAGACGCCTTGGCGGAAAGCCTCAAGGACGGACAGGTCGGTTTTGCCTGCCTGGATGTCTTTGCCCGGGAACCATACGTCGGTCCGCTCTCGGCGTCCGATCATGTATTGCTGACGCCACATATCGGTTCCTATGCCCGTGAGGCCAGGATCAAGATGGAAGCGATGGCTGTTGAGAATCTTTTGGCCGGCCTGAAAGAAGTTTCCCGATCTTGAAGGGCGTGATTCTCCCCGTCTTGCACCCGGAAACCTTCCGCCTCGGTGCAGACGGTAAAACGGTTTCTATGGATGATGAGGGATAATGCGAGAAGAAGATATTCGCCCTGCAGATCTGTTTGCAAGGTATCTGGAGTTATGCCGGGAGGATGCGTACCGGTATTTTCATGAGGCGGAAAGAGAGATTCTGCCTTGCCCCGCCTGCGGTTGCCCGGAATCATTACCGGCCTTCGAGAAGTGGGGTTTTCATTACGTCATCTGCAAGGCCTGTGAAACCCTCTATCAGTCTCCCCGCCCGCTGCGGAACTATTTCGAGCGGTTTTATCAGGAAAGTGCCTCTGCCCTATACTGGGCGGATCATTTTTTCCCGTCGGTAGCGGAAGCCCGGAGAATTCATCTGTTCAGGCCCAAGGTCATGGAGGTGGCAGACCTATGCGCAAAGGACGGCTTCACACCGTTGTCCGTAGCGGACATCGGCGCCGGGTACGGAATATTCCTCGAGGAATGGAAGCGTTTACATCGGGAGGCGCATGTCGTGGCTGTGGAACCCAACCCGGTCCTTGCCGAGGTATGCCGGGGCAAGGGTTTCGATGTGATAGAATCTTTCCTGGAGGATGACTTTCCGCTTGACCCGATCGATTTTGTCACCGCCTTCGAGGTGATCGAACATGTCCATGAGCCCCTGCTTTTTTTGCGCCGGATGCGTTCTCTCCTGCGGAAGGGCGGGAAGATCTTGTTGACCGGCCTTACCGTCGATGGATTTGATATCCAAATTTTATGGGATAAATCGAAAAGTATCTCTCCGCCACACCACATCAATTTCTTATCCGTGAAGGGTGTCAATTTCCTCTTGGAGCGGGCCGGATTCCGACAGATACGTGTATTTACGCCCGGGAAACTCGATGTGGACATCGTCAGCAATACCTATCGCGTACAACCGGAGATTCTGGACAATCAGCGGTTCGTTCGGCTTTTGCTCAGTCGAGGAACGGAAGTGGGTCAGGCCTTTCAGCGGTTTCTCGCCGAGGCGCGGTTGAGTTCGCATTGCTGGATATGGGCGGAAAAATGAAGGTCACGAAGAAAGATGATATCAAACAAGTAAAGAGAGCGTTTCGACTATGAAAGGAAAGGTTGTTGTGATCGGCGGAGCTGGGTTCCTGGGGAGTCATCTCGCAGATGCCCTTACGGAGCACGGGTATGAGGTCTGCGTCTTCGATGCCCGTCCTTCACCGTGGTTGAAGCCCGGGCAGGAGATGATCCTAGGGAACATTATGAATGAAGACGATGTCGCCCGGTGTTTGAAAGGTGCCCGTTACGCCTACCATCTGGCAGGCATTGCCGACATCGGCAGGGCCGTGGCATCTCCCAGGGAAACCCTGGAGAAGAATATCATCGGGAGCGCCATTGTATTTGATGCCTGTGTGAAGGCCGGGGTCGAGAGGATTCTGTTCGCCTCCACGATATACGTTTACAGCCGACAGGGGTCCTTTTATCGGGTCAGTAAGCAAGCCGTGGAGCACATGCTTGAGGCCTATCATGATCAATTCGCGCTGGAATATACGATCCTCCGTTATGGTTCCCTGTATGGTCCGAGAGCTCAGGAATGGAACGGCCTGAAGCGATACGTGACCCAGGCGGTGCGGGAGGGGTGTATCCTGTATCCGGGCAGCGGGGAGGAACGACGGGAGTATATTCACGTCAAAGACGCCGCCCAGCTGAGCATTGCCGCTCTGTCTCCCGAATATGCGAATGAACGGCTGACCCTGACCGGGACCCACGCCCTGAATTCAAAAGAACTATTGAGAATGATTCAGGAAATTTTAGGTGAAACGGTCCAGATCGAGTTTCGGAAAGAGGACCGTGATCTTGCCCATTATGATATGACGCCTTACCGCTTTACCCCCCGGGAAGGCAAAAAGATGGTCCCCAGCGTCTTTATCGATATCGGCCAAGGCATCCTCGATCTTGTGGAAGAGGTGTACAATGGACTGGAGAAGAACAGTTAACTGACGTCCCTTGGCTTTTCATGCTATCGATGAATGCACCCCCAACGAGATTGATCTGGCTGTCTCATGTCTTGTCCTCGACCACCCCTCTCTACGGCGGAAGCGAGGAGCTGCGCCTGACCCCTTTGCGTTCCATGTCAACGGGCGATTCATGCAACACCACGGTGATCAATTTACCCAGCCATGCCGGTACGCATATCGATGCACCATATCATTTCCTTCCGGAGGGCAGAACACTCGAGGCGTTCCCCGCGGCCTTTTGGGTCTTCAAATCGCCTGCGTTGGCGGTTATTTCCCTACCATCGGGGGCATTGATCGGTCCGGACGAGCTGCCGGTGACGCTGACATCGGATGCCGAAACCGACCTGTTGCTCTTGAAAACGGGCGGTGAAAGTGATCGTCACCGTGCTAAATACTGGCGGGAAGGATTTGGTTTGTCAGCGTCACTGGCCGGGCATTTGAAGAGTCGCTACCCGGCCTTGAGGGCCGTCGGAGTGGATTTTATCTCCATATCGAGGTGGGGGAATCGGGAAGAAGGGAGAACGGCACACCGGGCATTTTTGGAGAGAGACATTCTGCTGATTGAGGACATGAGTCTTCGGGACATCGGCCATGAGGATAAACTTCGACAAGTAATTGCGCTTCCTCTCCGATTTAAAGGGGCCGATGGCGCACCGTGCTCCATCCTGGGTTGGGTGGAGGAGACATGAAGAAAACGGTAGCCGTCATCTTCGATTTCGACGGTGTTCTCGCAGAATCGGTGGATGTCAAGACCATGGCGTTTGCTCAAATGTACGCCCCCTATGGGGATGATGTCGTCCAACGGGTGGTAGACTATCATAAGGAGCATGGCGGCGTATCCCGTTTTGAAAAATTCCGCCGTTTTCATGAAATGATTTACAAGGAGCCGCTGCCTGCGGACCAGGAGAAGGCCTTGGGCGAAATATTCTCGCGGCTGGTCAAGGATGCGGTGGTGAATGCGCCGTGGGTACCGGGTGCCCGGGAATTCTTGAAGGCGTTTCATGCGGAGATGGCCATGTTTGTCGCTTCGGGTACGCCGGAAGAGGAAATGAGAGAAATCGTTCACCGCCGTTCCATGGATCACTTCTTTGTGTCCGTCCACGGATCGCCGGCGTCAAAAGCACAAATCATCGATCGAATCTGCACGATCCATGGGTTTGAACGCGAAGCGGTCCTCATGGTTGGGGATGCGATAACGGATTATGAAGGCGCACTCTCGGCCGGAGTCCGTTTTGTCGGGCGCTGTCCTGAAGGCCGAAGCGTTTTCCCGCCCGGGGTTCCGGTGATGGCGGACCTGAGAAGACTCCCTGAGTATTGTTAGCCCGGTGATCTGAGAGAATCGTTTTGCGTATCGATCTGTCAGCGAAGAGGTGTCTATCGGTTGCCCAAGCGAAAAAGTTGAATAGGATCGCCGATTCCATAAGGCCGTTGTATCATGACATGATCGGGCAGCTGGCGCTGGGCCGTGAAGATGACCTGGATTGGTGGGTATCGGCGATTGCCGGCCGAAATACCTATGCCGATTCTCTGTTCCTGGATTGCTGCCGGGCCTTCCTGATCAGGGAATTGCTGGATGAGGAAGATGTTTCCGAGATAGTTGTGCCCTCGTCGTCGTTGGCCGAGGTTACCCGGAAACTCTGTCAAAAAAAAAATCTCAACGTCCGAATCCTATCCGCCGAGGGTCCCCTACGAATCTTGAACGATTTCCTGGCTGCCCTCTCCGCATATGGTCAGGATATTATAAAATATTCGTATCGTTTCTGGCTCTGCCGGGCGACCTATCCCCCGGCCGAGCAGGACATGCCGGCGGATTGTACCCTGATCGATATTTTTGTCCTGGATCGGAGTTTTGTCGGCGGAGATTACCAGGATCGTTACTATGACAATTTCGGAGGGTATGTCCGTGAGGAAGAGGCCGAGTCATTTGTTTACATTCCCACCCTGGATGTGAGATTTCGCAATACTGGTCGCGTGCTGCAGGCGCTCAGGAAATCACGCAGGCGGTTTCTCCTTGCGGAGGACGTTCTCAAGGCCCGTGATTATCTCTATGCCTGGGCTTATCCCTGCCGGGCCGTCCGCTTACGCCCCCCGCAGGCCATGATCGACGATATTGATGTGACCCCCTTGGTACGTCGGGCGTGGCAGCGCCATCTCTTTTCAGGGAATTCCGTGGAGGCCCTGCTAAAATTCCGCTTCGCCCGGAGACTCAAGGAAAGAGGCGTTTCTATCCGCCTGATCATCGACTGGTTCGAAAACCAGGTTATCGATAAAGGCGCCAATGCCGGTTTCCGAAAGTATTATCCGGACACCCCGATCATAGGATACCAAGGGTTTGAGGCCCCGCCTTATTATCTCTGTGCTTACCCTACAAGCGTGGAATACAGGAGTCGGGTATTGCCCCTCAGCGTTGCTGTCTGTGGTCGGTCGTGGGTGGCGGAGCGAAAACGGTACTGTCCCGAGGTGGATGTCATGATCGCACCGGCCTTCCGCTACAGCAGGGTTTGGCGGGAGCGGTCCGTAACGCAGGCCGCGGCGGATTTCCAGGTTTTGATCGTTCTTCCCTTGGATGTGGAAAACACCGTCGACTTGTTGAAATCCATCGTTGAGCTGGCAGGCAGGCCGGAAATGGAAGGTCTCGCTTTCCTGCTGAAGCCACACCCGGCGTTGTCAATGGACAGCCTGCTTGCCCGGTCGTGCTTCTCTCTGCCATCTTCACTGACCGTGGTTGAGGGAGATTTCTTCGAATATCTTGAACAGGCGAGCGTGATCATTGGTAGTGCATCGAGTACCCTGCTTGAGGCTGTCGCCTGTGGGATTCCCGTAATCGTCGCCGGCTCCTTGACCGGTGTCTCCCATAATCCCATACCGGAAGCCGTCCCGCAGGATATCTGGCGCCTGTGCTATAAGGTAGAGGAGATGGCCGAGGCGTTGGAGCAATTTCGGTCCATGACGGATGCGGACAGAAAGCGCCTGGCCGCCATCGGTCGAGATATCCGTGCAGCCTATTTCGAGCCGGCAACGAGGGAAGCGGTACGTTCGTTTTTGAGGCTTTCCGGGAATCAGGATGCCGCAAAAGATAAAATACACGAGAAAAGGATATAAAGTCTTGGCGGAAAGGAAAAGAATATTCATAACAGGCGGTACGGGCCTGCTGGGACAATATCTAATCCGTACCCGGAAGGCCGACCTCGATGTGTTGAGTTGTTACATCGGAAACTACGATATGAAAAGCGGTGAGGGTTGTCGTTACGTCAAGGAGGATATTCGTGATCTCGCCGGGATGAAGAGCATAGGTGATGAATTCCGGCCGGATGTGGTCATCCATACGGCCGGGATCGCGAATGTGGATTATTGCGAACATCACTACGAGGAAGCCTATTCTTCAAACGTACTGGGGACAGAAGTCATTATTGAGCTCTGTAAGAACGTCCGTGCTGTGCTGATCTACATCTCGACAAACGCTGTCTTCGATGGGGAAACGGCCCCTTATGATGAACAAGGGGCCGTAAATCCTCTGAGCTGTTACGGGAAACTGAAGGTGGCCTGCGAGGGATTGG
>CAYOGU010000085.1:0-12173 GCA_964403345.1 uncultured Syntrophus sp.
CCATCCCCCGAGACCGGGCGACGCGCCGAGCCTGGATCAGGGCGTTCGGCACGCTGATATGGGGATCCAGCCCGCTGGCCGAGGCCGTAACGGCATCGGCGGGAACAGCCCTGTCAGCGGCCAGGCCGTTTTCGGCTCGGTAGGCGGCGATGCGTCTGCGCACCTGTTCAGTCAGGCCGCGAGACAGGGGGCCCAGGTTGCTGCCCCCGGACGAGGCGGCATCGTATCCGGCTGCGGAGGGGCGGGGGTGAAAATAGGCCGGCCCGGAAAATCCCTGGGCGATCAGCATCGAACCGACCACCGTTTCACCTGCGCGGACGAGGGACCCTGCAGCCTGGCTGGGAAACAGCGTCTGGCCGGCAACCCAGACCAGCATGGGGTAGATCCCGCAGGTTAGGAGGGCCAGGAGCAGGACTGCCGTCAGGGAGATCCGCGCTTGCATAACCAAGGTCTTCATCGGAACCGATCCTCGCTTCTCAAATGCATCATTGCACCAATTCTTCTTCAGATACAACCCCCATCATGGCGCCATCCCCAGGGCGGAAACCAGCAGGTCGATCAGTTTTATCCCCACGAAGGGGGCGACGATCCCTCCCAGACCGTAGATCAGGATATTCCGCCGCAGCAGGGCCACCGCCCCGAGCGGCCTGAACGTCACCCCCCTGAGCGCCAGGGGGATCAGAACCACGATGATCAGGGCATTGAAGATGACCGCCGAGAGAATCGCGCTCTCGGGCGAGTGCAGGGCCATGATGTTGAGCGGGGCGATGACCGGAAAAGCACCGATCAGCATGGCCGGAATGATCGCGAAATATTTAGCTGCGTCGTTGGCGATGCTGAAAGTGGTCAGCGCCCCCCGCGTCATCAGCATCTGTTTGCCGATCTCCACGATCTCAATGAGCTTCGTCGGATTGGAGTCCAAGTCCACCATGTTGCCCGCCTCCTTGGCAGCCTGGGTCCCCGTGTTCATCGCCACTCCCACGTCGGCCTGGGCCAGGGCCGGGGCGTCGTTGGTGCCGTCGCCAGTCATCGCGACCAAGTGCCCGGCAGCCTGTTCCTTCCGGATCAAGGCGAGCTTGTCCTCGGGCCTCGCTTCGGCCAGATAGTCGTCCAGACCTGCCTCCCGGGCGATGGCCGCGGCAGTGACGGGATTGTCACCGGTGATCATGACCGTCCGGATCCCCATGGCATGGAACCGTTCGAAACGATCCCTCAGCCCGCCCTTGACGATGTCCTTCAGGTGGACCACCCCAAGGACGCGCCCCTCATCAGCCACCACGAGAGCCGTGCCGCCGGAGCCGGAGACGCGATTGATGGCGTCATGGACTTCACCCGGGAAGTCGCGCCCGACGAACTGCCGGATGGCGGTGGGGGCACCCTTGCGGATCCGGCGCATTCCGAAATCGACGCCGCTCATGCGCGTGTGGGCGGAAAAGGCGAGAAACTTTGCGCCGGGCATATCCTGGATGGAACGGCCACGGAGTCCGTACCGCTTGGCCAGGACGACGATGCTCCGTCCCTCCGGCGTTTCGTCGGCGAGGGACGAGAGTTGGGCAGCGTCTGCCAGTTCTTGGGCGCTGACCCCCGGAGCGGGAATGAATTCCGCCGCCTGACGGCTGCCGAGTGTGATCGTCCCGGTCTTGTCCAGCAGGAGGACATCCACGTCGCCAGCCGCCTCGACAGCCCTGCCGCTCACGGCCATGACGTTCTTCCTGACCAGGCGGTCGATTCCAGCGATGCCAATCGCACTCAACAGGCCGCCGATTGTCGTGGGGATCAGGCAGACCAGCAGCGCCACAAGGACCGTGACGGAAAGGGTGACGCCCAGCGAAAGGCCGAAGAGCTTCAGACTGAGGATCACGACCAGGAAGACGAGCGTCAAGGCCGCCAGGAGAATGGTCAGGGCGATCTCGTTGGGGGTCTTCTGACGCCGGGCTCCTTCCACCAGCGCGATCATTCGGTCCATAAAGCTCTCTCCCGGGTTGGTCGTGATCACCACCCGGATCATGTCCGAGAGAACCCGGGTCCCCCCCGTCACGGCGCTCCGATCTCCCCCGGCCTCCCGGATCACCGGGGCAGACTCGCCGGTAATCGCCGATTCGTCCACTGTGGCCACTCCCTCAATGATGTCGCCGTCGGCGGGGATGATCTCTCCGGCAGCGACAAGGACCACATCGCCTTTGCGCAGCATCTCCGCAGAGACCCGTTCTGCAGTCCCGTCGGCCAGCAGCCGGTTGCCCACGATCCGGGTCCGCGACTTGCGGAGGGCGTCTGCCTGGGCCTTTCCCCGTCCTTCCGCCACAGCCTCGGCAAAGTTAGCAAACAGGACCGTGAACCAGAGCCAAGCGGTCACCTGCAGGCTGAAGCCGAGCGATTCCCCCGGGTTCCCGAGGAAGAGCCCCGCAGTGGTGACGAGAGCGCCGATCTCCGTGACGAACATGACGGGATTCCTGGCCATGACACGGGGGTCGAGCTTTGCGAATGACGCCGCGGCGGCCCGGGTAACGACCCGGCGGTTAAAGATTGAGCGGTTTTCAGCGGGCATGGAATCGTCCCTCTCCTTCCAAATCAGTACAGAGTTCCCGAGGCCGTCATGAGAAAATTCTCCAGGATCGGCCCCAGGGCCAGGGCCGGCATGAAGGTCAGCGCCCCGACGATCAAGATGGTCCCAACCAGAATGCCCAGGAAGGTCGGGCCGGAAACTGGGAAGGTCCCGGCATGGGGTGGCGCCTGTTTCTTCTGCGCCAAGCTTCCCGCCAGCGCGAGGACGGGAATGATCACAAGAAAACGCCCGACAAGCATGGCCAGAGCCAGCGTCATGTTCATCCTGGGGGAGTTGGCGTTGAGGCCCGCAAAGGCGCTTCCGTTATTTCCCGCTGCGGACGAGTAGGCATAGAGGAGCTCCGAGAGCCCGTGGGGACCGGCATTGCCGAGCGCCGCCGTCCCCCAGGCGCTGACGGCGGCCCATGCCCCCAACCCCAGGATGGCGATGGAGGGAACCAGGACGGCTAGGGCGCTGACCTTGATGTCGTAGGTCTCGATCTTTTTGCCCAGGTATTCCGGGGTACGTCCCACCATCAGTCCCGCGAGAAAGACGGTCAGGATCACGAAGACCAGCATCCCGTAGAGCCCCGCGCCGACACCCCCGAAGACGACTTCACCCAATTGGATGTTGATAAGGGGGATCAGTCCCCCCAGGGGGGTGAAGGAATCGTGCATGGCGTTGACCGCCCCGCAGGAGGCGTCGGTGGTCACCGCGGCGAACAGGGCCGAAGCGAAAATCCCGAAGCGGACCTCCTTGCCCTCCATGTTTCCTCCCCCCGGATCGAGACCCAGCGCCGTCAGGCGGGGATTCCCCGCTGCTTCGGCCTGCCACAAGATCACGGCCCCTGCCAGGAAGAAGAGGGTCATGGCGCCCCATAGGGTCCAGCCGTGGCGACGGTTTTCGACCGTCCGTCCATAGTACCAGGTGAGCCCGGAGGGGATGAGAAAGATGGAGAGGATCTGAATGAAATTGGACAACGGCGTGGGATTTTCGTAAGGATGGGCAGCGTTGGCATTCATGAAACCGCCACCGTTGGTTCCCAGCATCTTGATCGCCGCCTGGGAGGCCAGGGGACCCTGGGCGATGACCTGAGTCTCCACCCTTTTCTCGGCCGGCGTGGGCCGGCCCTCGGCGGCCGACTCGGATCCGCCGGTGGAGATCTGCTGCGGCGATTGGATCGGAGATGATTCGACCAGCCGGACCGTTTCGTAGGGCTTGAAGTTCTGGATAGCCCCCTGGGAAAGGAGGAAAATAGCGTAGGCCAGACAAAGGGGCAGAAGCAGGTAGAGGTTCACCCGGACCAGGTCGGTCCAGAAGTTCCCGATCGTTGCGGCCGTCCGCCGGGCGATCCCCCGGGTGAGAGCCGCCGCGACGGAGATCCCCGCTGCGGCGGAGGCGAAATTGTGGAAGACGAGGCCCACCATCTGTGAAAAATAGGACAGGGTCGCCTCTCCGCTGTAGCTTTGCCAGTTCGTATTCGTGGCGAAACTGATCGCCGTATTGAAGGCCAGGTCCCGGCTCAGCGGCCCGAACCCCTGGGGGTTGAGCGGCAGCAGATGTTGGAGACGCAGGATGGCGTAGGTGAAGACCAATCCCGTCAGGCTAAAGAGGAGCAGGGAGGTACCATAGGAGTGCCAGCTCTGTTCCTTGCCTGGATCGACGGCCAGCAGACGGTAGAAGAGCCGCTCCAGCGGCTTGATCGCCGGATCGAACAGGGTCTTGGCCGTAGGATCCAGTACCGCCGTCAGGTAGATCCCCACCGGCTTGGTCAGCAGGAACAACAGTCCGGTGAAGAGGCCCAGTTGCATCCATCCATAGGGGTCGTTCATCGTCCATCCCTCAGAACTTATCGGGCCGCATTATGGCCGCCAAGAGGTAGAGTATCAGGATCATCCCCACCAGTCCCACGGTTGTTTCCCACATGGTCCATTCCTTCCTCCGTCTCCGACCCAAAGCGGGCCGTATCCGGAATCACCGTGCCACAGATCGGAAAGGGTCTTTGTGAAGCGCAACCCTGCCGTTCATCCATCTGCAATGATGCCGAGCAAGGACCATGCCGGCCGGAAATATTCTCATCTTACTGATTTTAATGTCTTATTCGTTTTCAGAATCGGGGGGACTTCTTGCAGTCCGCAAGAGCGTCTCTGGGACGGTTTGCAGAATGCAAGGATTTCGGAATGGGTGGAAGCCGGTCTCAGATGCCGTACTGCTTGCGGCGGCGCCAGAGCGTAGCCTGGTCGATGCCGAGGATGTCGGCCGCCTCCTGCAGGGAGCGGGCGTCGGCGAGGACCCGCCGGATGTGCTCCTCCTCGACCCGCTCCAGGCTCAGGGGGTCTCCCAGCCGGATCGGCCGGCCGGCGGCGTGCAGATTCTCCGGCAGGTGGTGCACGTCGATCCGCTCCCCCTTGCAGAGGATGACGGCCCTTTCGATGACGTTCCGAAGCTCGCGGACGTTCCCGGGCCAGGCGTAGTTTTTGAGGAGACCGATCGCCTCTTCGGTGAACCCCGTCACGGCCCGATGGCAGCTCCGGCCGAAGAAAGCCACGAGGCGTTCGGCCATCGGCGCCAGGTCCTCCGGCCGTTCGCGCAGAGGAGGGAGGGTGATCGGGATCACGTTGAGCCGGTAGTAAAGGTCCTCCCGGAACCGCCCGTCCTGCAGGGCCTTTTCCAGATCGACGTTCGTGGCCCCGATGATCCTCACGTCGGCCCGGCGGGTCACGTAGTCGCCGACCCGTTCGTATTCTTTGTCCTGAACGAACCGCAGAAGCTTCGGCTGGAGGGCCAGGGGGAGATCGCCGATCTCGTCCAAAAGGAGAGTCCCCCCTTCGCAGGCGTTGATGCGGCCGGGGTTGTCGCGGACGGCGCCGGTGAAGGCCCCCTTGGCATGGCCGAAAAGCTCGCTTTCCAGCAGTTCGGGTGACAGGGAGGGACAGGACAGAACGCTGAAGGGCCGGTTGGCCCGGCTGCTCCAGCCATGAATGGCACGGGCCAGGACGCCCTTGCCCGTGCCGCTCTCTCCCCGCAGAAGGAGCGTCGCATCGGAGGAGGCCGTCTCCCGGGCCAGACTGACGGCCCGCCTCATGGCGGGGTTGTCGCTGGAAAAATCGGCTTCGAGGTACGTGCGTCCCAGGTCCTCCCGCAGGGAGGCCACCTTCTGCTCCAGCGAGCGCATCTCGAAGACCTTGTGAACGGCGAGCTTGATCTGCGCCGGCGTGAAAGGTTTCGGGATGTAATCGGTCGCCCCGCGTTTGATCGCCTCGACGGCGGTGTCGATCGAGGCGTAGGCCGTGATGACGATGATCCGGAGCCAGGGAGAAGTGTTCAGCAGGGAGGGAATCAAATCGAGGCCGCTGGCGACGCCCAGGCGCAGGTCCACGAGCGCAACGTCGAAGGAGCGGCGGGAGGCCTCGGCCAGGGCGTCCTCGGGGTTGCCCACGGCGGTCACACGGTGTCCGTCCGTTTCCAAGCAGACCGACAGCGTCTTGCGGATGTTGGCCTCGTCGTCAACGACCAGAATGGCAAGGGCGGATTGGTTCGGCTGGATCATAGCGGGAGCTATCCCCTTTCAATCGGGAAGGTCAGGCTCGCCCCGAAGGAGCCGATGACGGCCGAAACAGGGACGAGGGAAAGGAGCAGGAGTCCGTAAAGGATTTCCAACCCAGGGGAGGCGGGGGCCAGGACCCTGAGGAGAAAGGTCGCCAGGGCCAAGGCCAGGAGCAGGAACGAAAAGCCGATCTTGATCCGGACCGCCCGCAAGGACCGGGCCTGGTAGTTGAGCCACCAAGTGAAAAAACCGGTCAGGGCGGCAGGGAACCAGAAGAGGATCCCGGCCGCCAAGCAGTGCAGGGCCGTGGTCTCGAAGGCCCTCTCGCCGGTGATCCGTCCCAGGAGATGGAAGAGGACCGGGACCACCGAAAAGACGACCGGGAAGTGGACCAACATGGGGTGGGGATGACGGCGCAGGAAAGGAAAGCGCGCCAGGAGAACTCCCAGCGGTCCGGGCAGGGCCCGGTTCTCCTCCTTCGCCTTCAGGGTTCCCACCTGGGGGTAGCGCTCCAGGATCTCGGGGCCGTGGGGCGCGGCCGAGATGTCCGCCGTCAGGTCGCGGCCGGAGGGGTGGCGGTTCATGTGGGTGCCCGTCTTCCAGAGCCGGCTTGCGCTCACGTCGAAGACCTTCCCTCCCTGAGCGATGTAGACGGGTCGCCCCTCTTTGCCGTTGAACTGGGCCAGAGTCTCCGGATCGAATTCCTTCATCATCCCCCTCCCGACAGGAAGCTCGCTGTCAAAACACCATCCAGGATCGCAAAGACGAGCATGGACAGCGGATAGAAGCTGGCCCGGTTGAAAAGGCCGAATGCACCGGTTGCACCTCCCTTCCTTGTAAGAGGATAGCACGGTGCCAGAAGAAAATAAAACCCCGAAATGAGGGCGCCGGCGACGTAAATTCCCCCGGGACGGACGGGCAGGAGGTTGACGAGGGCCAGGCTCAGAGCCAGGGCGATGAGGAGCGATCCAGCGCAAATCCGGGCGGCTCCCCGGCTGCCGAACCGCACCGGGATTGTCCGGGCCCCGATCCTCCGATCCGTCTCTAGGTCGCCCAAGTCGTTGGGGACGTTCTGGCCCCCAATCTCCCAGAAGAAGAGCCAGAAGAAGAGGACCGCCACGAAGGCCGGGGACGGATGGGGGTCAACGGCGAAGACGGCAGCCAGGGGACCCGAGGTCTTGACCAGGCCGCTGACCAGCCCCCGAAGCCAAGTCACCTTCAGGAGCAGGCAGTAGAGGACCTCCAAGAGGGCGGCCCCGAGGAAAATCAGGGGGCAGACGGGATTGAGAAGGGATGCCCCGACAAGGGCCGCCGCCGACCAAGCCGCCGTCCAGGCCAGGGCCTCCCGCCGGTTGAGGAGACCTTGGGCCAGCGGGTGGCGGACGAAGATCCCGTCCAGGTCCCGCTCGACCGCGGGGCCGGCATCGGACGCGAGGGTCGACCGGTCGATCCGCTGGTCGACGACGTCATTGAGGGCGTAGACGGCGCTGTAGCCCGCGAAGGCGGTGACGAGGCCAAGGAGAAGGACGCCAGCGGGGGGAAAGCCGCCCAGGGCGAGGACGGCCGCCAGCGACGGCGCCGCCAGGTCCACCAGCAGATGGGGGGTACGGGAAAGGGCCAGGAAGAGTTTCATCCGGGAGATCCCCGCCCCCTCGGGAATCGATTCGCCGTTCAAAGGCCCCCCTCCTTTCCGGCCCCGCCGCCCGGGATCCTGCCGGATCACCGCCATCGGAAGGTCCTGATTCAGGATAGGAGATGCCGAGGGGTCGTGTCAACGAAAATCATCCAACGGTCACTCACCGATGATCTTCACCAGGACCCTTTTGCGGCGACGTCCATCGAACTCGCCGTAGAAGATCTGTTCCCAGGGGCCGAAATCGAGTTTGCCTCCGGTGACGGCCACGACGACCTCACGCCCCATGACCTGCCTCTTGAGGTGGGCGTCGCCGTTGTCCTCGCCGGTCCGGTTGTGCCGGTACTGGGAGACGGGCTCGTGGGGGGCGAGCCGCTCCAACCACTGCTCGTAGTCCCCGTGGAGTCCCGGCTCGTCATCGTTGATGAAGACCGACGCCGTGATGTGCATGGCGTTGACCAGCATCAGCCCCTCGGTGATCCCGCTTTCCTTCAGGCAGCGTTCCGTCTCGTCCGTGATGTTGACGAACCCCCGCCGTTCCGGGATGTTGAACCAGAGTTCCTTTCGATAGGATTTCATGGGCGCGACCTCCGGCTGGAATGGGGGCGATCCGGACCGCCCCGTCGGGGCCGATTATATGCGATCCAGAAGCGCCTGTCACCCCTCAGATGTCGGCCGTCAGGGTCACGTGGGGTTCGACCGGCGGATTGGGAACGGCAAAGTCGCAGCGGCCGCGCCGCTCGTCCCAGGCGAAATCGTCGCACCCCAGATCCAGGAACCGCTCGTGGATCGCCCAATCATAGTGCTCCCGGATGGAGCGGACGTGGCGGCAGATGTCCCGATATCGGGACGTCTGAGCCGTCGGGCCGATGTACTGGAGGTAGCATAGCCTGGGGATGCGGATCATCCGGGTCTTCAGGAAAGTGCGGACCATGATCTCATAGTCGTCCGCCACGTGAAGTTCCGGGTTGTGCCCGCCAATGGACTCGTAGAAGGACCGCCTCCAGGCCCGGATATGGTTGGGGGCCGAGGCGATGTGCCGGATCGTCTTGGAATTGATGTTGCCGCCGCTTCCCGACTTGTAGATCCGGCCGCGGTAGGCCACGTCGGTATAGGCCCCGTATCCGAAGGCCCAGCCGTCCCGATAGGTATAGCTGGTGCCGTCTGCGTAGACTTCGGCGTCGTCGGTATAGAGGAACCCGGCCTCGGGATATCGCCGGAATCCTTCGACCACATGGTCCAGCGCATAATCCGTCAGTTCGTCGTCGTGGTCCAGTTCGACGAGGATCTCGCCCCTGGCCAAGCGGCAGGCCCAGTTCTTGACCTTGCCGATGATCCCCGAGTGGTCCCATGGTTTGAAGACCGCGATCCGGTGATCCTGCCGGGCCATTTCGCCGAGATCCCGGAAGGTCCTTCCGCCATCGTCCGAATCGTCCACGATGATCCATTCCCAGTCGGCGTAGGTCTGTTCCAGGAGGGACCGAAAGGGCCGCCGGATCCGGCTCCCGGTCTTGTAGGCGGCGGTGAAGACGCTGACGAGGGGCCGGTCCGCCTCACGGTCGCCGTCGAAGAGGTTCTCGAGATAGCGTTCGTAGGCCGCCAGGCCCAGTTCCGTGAGGTCCGGCAAAGCGTCGCAGTGGAGCCACCGCCTTCGGACTTCGAGAGGGGCCCGCAGCAGGTCGGCATAGGACGAGACCGCCCCCACCGTGATGATGACGTGGGGCCGGTCCGCGGCGAGGACCGGCGCAAGCGGGGTCCCGATGGGATAGCACCGGCAATCCAACCGCCTCTCCTCATGCTCTTCCTGCGGAGGGGTGAGCAATTCCACCCCCCGGCAGCCGAAGAGGCTGACGACGGGCAACCGCTCCCCCTTCTTCCTGGAATATCTCCCGTTCAAGATCCCGAACGCCATCCTGCCGACCGACCTCCTACGGGTGACTTAAGAAAGGGGGCCGCCGGGACGGCCCCCTTCACGCCGATTTTACTCCTTTTTCTTGTCGCTCTTTACGGCCCACCAGATCCAGATCGCGAGACCGATCACCATCAGCAGCATGACGGTGCCGCCAAACCATGCGCTTTGCATAACGTTTATCTCCTATATTCTCCTCTCCCATAGACCGGGGACTCCGGCGCCGTCCCTCCGGGCCGGGCGCGATAAAAGCACCGACCCCCTGGACGGATACAGGGATCCCGCACCGTTGCCGTCACAACCGTCCGCTTGTCCGAATGGAACGACGGCAAACGGCCGGATGCGGTCGCACGGAGAGGGGTGTTCAAAAAAGAGTCTTATGAATCAGACCAAAGACGACCCGCAATGAGGGTCGGGGGAAGGGGGAGCCCTGAGCCCACAGGGCATGAGGTGCAAAAAGGATATCTCGAACGACGAGGTCCGGTCCACGGAGCAGAAGGTCGGGAACGGACCGGGATTGAAGCCGGCGGGAAGGATCAGACCGGTCGCCACATTGTTGTCCAGCGCGCTGCCGGCGCAGGAAATGATGCGCAGCTCTTCGCGCAGGTCGACCACGTCCGCCGTGAAGGTGAAGAAGACGGCAACGAAGACAAGCAGGAAGAAGGACTTCCTCCGGTATAGGGTCGCGAATGCGGACATGGAAAAAGGGTAGCAGATACTTCGGTGCTGTCAAGAACAATTATCGGCTCTGCCCTCCCGGCACCCCTCGAGTTCCACATCGCAGAAGGAGGGCGGGAGAGGTCGGCGGCGCCGCCTAACCCCGGCCCAGGAAGGGCATCTTGGTCGCCATGACTGTCATGAACTGGACATTGGCCTCCAGGGGCAGACTCGCCATGTACAGGACGGCGTTGGCCACGTGCGTTAGGTCCATCAGCGGTTCGGGGACCACGGTGCCGTTGGCCTGCGGGGCCCCCTGTCCGCTCTTCGCGGCCATATTGGTGGCGGCGTTGCCGATGTCGATCTGGCCGCAGGCGATGTCGTACTTGCGCAGGTCGATCGAGGCCGATTTGGTGAGCCCCAGGATGGCGTGCTTGGTCGCCGTGTAGGCGGCGGAGTCGGGACGGGGGGCGTATGCCGAGAGGGAGCCGTTGTTGATGATCCGCCCGCCGCGCGGGTCCTGGACCTTCATTATCCGGATCGCCTGCTGCATGCACAGGAAGGCCCCTGTCAGGTTGATGTCCACCGAGGCCTTCCAGGTGGCATAGTCGAGGTCCTCCATCGGGGTGCCGGGGGCGAAGATCCCGGCGTTGTTGAAGAGCAGATCGAGGCGGCCGAAGGCCTCCTTTGTCCTGGCAAAGAGCGACTCCACCGCTTTGGGGTCGCTGACGTCGGTGGAAACCGCCAAGGCGCGTGCGCCGGCTCCCGATTCCTGCACCACCTGCTCCAAGCGCTCCCTGCGGCGCCCGGCCAGGACCACCCGATACCCTTCCCCCAGCAGAGCAAGCGCGACGGCCTTGCCGATTCCGCTCCCCGCTCCGGTGACGATGGCGACCTTGTTGGCTGCGTTCATCCTGCGTCCCCCCTTTTGGATTCCGTCGTTCCTTTTGTTTTTGTCTTTTTTGCCTGGGTGGACTCACTTTCCTTTCGCCGCCCGGATGTGCTTGGCGATCCATTCGCAAAAGCGGATCTCGCTGTTGTCCTCTGGTTCGTAACCGATGACCCGCCTTGCGTTGGCAATGCTCCAATAGGCATGGGGATTGTTGCTGATCCCGTAGAAGATCTGGAAGGGGACCCCGTGCTCGTCTCGGATATCCGGCGCCTCGATGCTCTTGACGAAGAGCTGCTGCAGGTCCCGGTCGCTGATGTAGACGGCCAGGGCCCGCCGCATAGCGCGAAGATCGCCCAGCCGGCAGTTCTCCAGGTCGTCCTCCCTTGGGCCGCCGATACGGATCTGCACGTTTTCCAGAGACCGTCCGGTCTGGCGGCCGACAGCGAAGACGAAGCCCAAGTGTTCGTAGACCTCCTTGGCCCATCCGTAGTAGTTGTCCGACTGGGCCCGGCCGTCGGGATCGACGAAGTCTCTTTTGCCGTCGAGGATCAGCGGCTCGTAATAGTCGGCAGCATGGTTCGAACTGGCCACCACGACCCGGCGCACCCCCTCCTCCAGGCAGGTCTGGTAGACGTTGTAGGCCATCTGAATGTTGTCCATCTCGGCCAGGAAGTGGGGCTCGGGTTGAATACGGTTGTGCCGGATGAAACCCAAATGGACCACCGTGTCAATCCCCTGGAAATGGCGGCGATAGGCATCCCGATCGCGGTCGACCAAATCGGCAACCTGGACCCCCTCGATCGCATCACCCTTGCGGTTCTGGGTCCGCACGTCCAACAGGGTCAGTTCGTAGCGCGTCCGCAGCGCCGGCAGGACTTGAGAGGCGATCACGCCGGCGGCACCGGTGACCAGTACTTTGCGTTTTTTCATCCTGGTTTCTCCTCGGCGAGGCGTCCCCATCCCCTTCCCGGCGCACAGACCCGGGGACGGAAG